>JAEUIL010000783.1 GCA_016794255.1 Planctomycetaceae bacterium
GGCACGCTCGGCTTTGTCGTTGCGCGAGGTGTACGCGATGTCGGTACCGATCGCGACGTGGTCGGCGCCGAACTTCTTGATCGCGTAGTCGAGATGATCGAGCAGCGCGTGGATGTCGCCTTTGCCGCCCAGGAACTTCGAGATGCAGCAGATGCCGATCAAGCCGCCGGTGTCGCAGATCGCTTTGATCGTCTCGTCGGGCTTGCCTCGGTAGTGTTCGTGCAACGCGGCACAGGCAGTGTGACTCGCCACCATCGGCTTCTGCGAGGCCTTGGCTGCCGTCAGACTCGTGCGCCAGCCGCTATGGGCCACGTCGACAATCACACCCAGTTTGTTCATCTCTTCGATCGCGATCCGGCCGAAGTCGCTGATGCCGCCATCGTGCGGTTCGCCGCAGCCATCGCCGAGCGGATTGCGACGGTTGTACGTCAGGTGCATCATGTGTACGCCCAACTGCTGGAACAGACGAATATGCCGCAGTTCGTCGCGGGTGCTCTCCCATTGCTGACGCAGCGGCACGCCGTTGGTCGTGAACGCGAGGCATTGTCGATCGGCTTTCTTGGCTGCGACGACATCGTCGGGCGACGTGGCTTTCGAGCAATCTTGCTTCAAGTTGTCGGTCATGAACGTGAACCGGGCGAGACGCTTGATCAGCCGCAGCGGGTCGCTCCCCTCTTCGCCCGTGTTCTGGAAGATGCACGTCACGCCGGCCGAGCGAAAACCTTCGAGGAACTCACGCCGCTCGGCCTCGTTGGTCGCGCAACGGGTCATCGACATTTCTTCACGCAGGTCGATCAACTCGGCATCCGACGCACCCGACTCGATCGCCTTTTGAAACGCGGCTCCATCGACCGCACAACGCGGGGCGAACCCGTAGCTTTCGAACACCAGCGACTCGGTGTGGAGTTTCAAGCCGTGTTCGATATCGCGATCCGAGGGAGACAGCACCGACAAGCCGACCTGCCGAGCCTGTTGAATCACTTCGTTCGACGACGATAGCGGACCCGCGAGCAAGCGGCGGGCACCGGTCATCTGGCAGGCCAGCGACGCGGCAACAGCGGTCCCCAGAAAACGACGGCGAGTGGTGCGCATGACAAGTCTCGGCAAGGTGGGAAGTGCGGCAGGAGGCTCAAGCATAAGTCGAGCCACGCAGCGATGCAATTCGCTGTCGCGTCGAGTCATGATTTCGATGGGAGCACAATCGTGTGCCATGCCCATGTCCGCATGGGCATGTTCGCCGTTGACGACGCATGTCCACGAAGACGTGGACATGGCACACGGTCTCCTACAGGATCACGACCTCGTCTCACACACCGTGCCCTGATCGCATTACTCTTCCGGAATGTCGAGCGGCTGCGAGAACCGTGAGAGATCTATGCCGCCGCGGGATTCTTCCTCGACCAGTTTGAGCCGCTGTTCGAGTCGCTCGACGCGTCGCATCAACAGCGGAATCAACTGCCGTGACTCGTCGAGCTTACGCGGGCGTGGGACCGTGGGGTAATTCAAATGTCGTTCCAAAGCCGCGAACAGCCAGAGCGGGTCTTTCTTGCGATGCGCGAGCGCGATGCGACCCTCTTTCTCTCCGAACAACACAGGCTTGTCCGACTCATCCGCGTCGGGCGACTTTTGCTTGGCATAGAGCGCGCTGCGCACGTAGAGCAGATCGGCAAAGTCGACGAGGCCCACCTGACGTCGCACGGTCAGAATCCACTCGCGCCACCCCTCGTCGAACAACGGATCGCGGCTGACTGCGTCGAACCCGTGATCGTAGCCGAGCCGATTGCGGCAGATCGTCTCGAACTGATACATGAACAACCCCTGCGGCGTGCATTGCGTCGCGCGGTACTCGGCTTCCTTTTGCAGAATCTGCATCGCCACCAGAAAATCGAACTTCCCCTTATCGCGTTCCGACTCGCCAATGACGAACGCTTGAAACGGCGTGAAGTAATGACTGAGCC
This sequence comes from Planctomycetaceae bacterium, assembly GCA_016794255.1. Lineage (GTDB taxonomy): Bacteria > Planctomycetota > Planctomycetia > Pirellulales > PNKZ01 > JAEUIL01. Next base: position 1,959 of record JAEUIL010000783.1, read on the forward strand.
GGACCATCGCCGGACTGATGAGGCCCGACAGTTTCAACTCGGCTGACAGGTAGTCGATCGCCAGCGGCAGCTTGGTCGTGGCGAGCACCTCTTCGCGGATCGCTAGCATCAGCTCTTGAGTCACCGTGTTCTCGCCGAAACGTTCGCCCATCGCCCGAAAGAAATAGGCTTGCTCGACGTACTCTTCGCGTTCTAGCTGCACGAGAAAGACTCCCTAACACGATGGACCCAAACGCTCTATAATCTACTGTAGCCGGTACTTGCACCGCCCGCGACACGAGTTGCGGCCCCCCGGTTTGCCACCGAACTCGCCCGATTGGGAGTTGCCGTTGAACACGCAGTTTTCCTCGCTCGAAGCCGCCGTCGAAGATTTTGCCGAAGGCCGTATGGTGATCGTGGTCGACGATGAAGATCGCGAAAACGAAGGGGATTTTGTCTGTGCCGCCGAGAAGGTGACCACCGAGATGGTCAACTTCATGATCACTCACGGTCGCGGACAACTGTGCATGCCGGTGCTACCGGAGTTGTGCGAACGGCTCAAACTGCATCCGATGGTCGAACGCAACACCGCGCCGCTCGGCACGGCCTTTACGGTCCCTGTCGATCATCGCACCTGCCGAACGGGCATCACCGCTGCCGAACGGGCCTACACGATCCGCGCGATCATGGATCCGACCAGTGTGGCGAATGACTTCGTGCGGCCGGGGCACTTGTTTCCGCTCGTGGCGAAAGAAGGGGGCGTGCTGCGCCGCGCCGGACATACCGAGGCGGCAATTGATCTCTGTCGTCTCGCAGGTCTGCAACCGGCCGGTGTGTTGTGCGAAATTCTCGACGACACCGGCAACCGGGCCAATCGCACGACGCTCTTCGAGATGGCACGGCAATTCGATCTGAAGATGATCACGATCGAAGAGTTGATCCGGCATCGTCGCCGCAGCGAAAAGTTGGTCTATCGCCAAGCCGAGGCTGAGCTGCCAACGAATCACGGGCAATTCACGATCATCGCTTATGGCGTGAAATACGAGACGCAAGAGCCCATCGTGTTGACCATGGGCGACTTGCAAAGCGTCGAAGCGCCGCTCGTGCGATTGCATTCGTCGTGCTTTACCGGCGATTTGCTCGGGTCGCTACGTTGCGATTGCGGCGACCAGTTGCAGATGGCCATGCAGATGATCGCTCGCGAAGGGGTCGGTGCGATCGTGTATCTGCCCCAAGAAGGCCGCGGCATCGGGCTCATCGAGAAGGTCAAAGCCTACGCGTTGCAAGATCAAGGGCTCGACACGGTCGAGGCGAATCTGGTGCTGGGCCACAAGGCCGACCAGCGTGACTACGGCGTGGGCATCCAACTGCTGAAAGACTTGGGCCTGCGTAAGGTTCGTCTCTTAACGAACAATCCCAAGAAGACCGACGCCTTCATCTACGGCGGGTTCGATCTCGAGATCGTCGCCCAAGTGCCGATCGCTCCCACGGTGAATGAGCACAACGCGCGGTACCTAGCTACGAAGCGCGAGAAACTCGGACACAAGTTGCCGGAGAGCTCGTAATCAGCGCGTACTGTTCGCCGTTAAAGAGCGGGAGTTAGGCGAAGTGCTTTGGTGTGGACATTTTATGTCCGACATCGTTACTTTGGCCAGGAACAGTGCTGAACTGGCCCGTTATCTGCGGTTGCGGGTGAAGAATTGATTTAAACTTGGGCGTAATGATCTGTTGGGGTGAAGGGTGGCGTGGCAACCAACAACATTCTTGCGGATGGAACACATGCTTGGCACGAGCATGGCGACCGCCAGAATTCTCACTGACGCAGGTCCCGCGTTCTTGAAAGCAAAGGGAAACCCGCAAGGTCCCCACCACTTGGCTTGCGAATGGGTGGGGACTCAGCTTGCGGCGTGGCTTGGATTGCCCACGCTTCCCTTTGTGTTACTTCAGATCGACCAAGCCGTTGACGAGATTCCGTTTCTGCACGGAGGATTTGCGTCAAGTGGGACTGCTTTCGTAACCCAAGCGACCTCTGGCCATTCGCGAGGTGGTTCGCTCGAGGAATTGGAGTCGTTGGTTAACCCCGAGGCGATTTCGCACTTGGTCCTGTTCGATACGTGGATTCGGAATTCTGACCGGTATCCGCCTCCTTCCAGTGTACGTAAACCCAATTATGACAACGTCTTTCTTGCTGACGTGCATAATTCGGAACGTGGCACCTTGAAACTTCCAGCGATCGACCACACCCATTGCCTTTGCGGTCCAGACGGCCTCAACGGAAAGGTTGCAAGTATCGATCGGATAAAGGACGAAGAGCTTTACGATTTGTTTCGGGGATTTTCGACCAAAGTTTGAGAGGAGGAAGTCCCAGGGCGATTGCGCCACGATGGTAATCTGTCATATTTTGGTGCCATCGACGGCAAGACGCTGCGTCGCAGTTACGACACGGCCAGCAGCAAGGCGGCGATCCACATGGTTAGCGCTTGGCCACGGCGAATCACATCAGCCTGGGTCAGGTGGTGGTGGACCGCAAGAGCAACGAGATTACGGCGATTCCGAAACTGCTGGAAATGCTGGAGATCTCGGGCGCTTTGGTGACCATCGACGCGATGGGTTGCCAGGTCGAGATGGCCCGTGAGATCGTGGCCGGCGGAGCGGATTACTGCCTGGCGGTGAAGGGCAATCAGCCCACCTTGCACGCGGGCATCCAGAAATTCTTCGACGATCACTTGGAAGATGATTTCGCGAACGTGCCGGTGCGTCGCCATGAAACGAACGAGCAAGAGCATGGCCGTCAAGTGCATCGCTGCTATTACCTTTGTCCCGTGCCCGATGACCAGCCGGACCGTGAACGCTGGGCCCAGATCAAAGCGATCGGGGCCGCCATCAGCCATACGCAACGCGGGGACCAGAGCGACTGCGAAGTGCGTTATTACATTCTCAGCACGTATCCTTCGGCAAAGAGATTTGCCGAGGCGGTGCGCGGGCACTGGGGGATCGAGAATCAATTGCCTTGGCAATTGGACGTGACGTTTCAAGAGGACCAGTGTCGCATCCGCAAGAACCACGGCGACGTGAACTTCAGCACGCTCCGCCGCACCGCCTTGAGCCTGTGGAAAAACGAGTCCACGCGCAAAGTCGGCATCAAGAACAAACGTCTGATCGCCGCTTGGAACGAAGCATACCTGGAGCAAGTGTTGCTGGGACCGTGAATTAGCGTGCAATCGCCCTGCACACAGATGACAGACCACGTCGGATCCTGTCTCGCTCCCACGTATCCTGCCTCGCTTCGACCATTGGCACGTTATTGCCTTGCACGAACTCTCCACCGGACCGGATCCAATCTGCCATCCATTCGTCAAATATCGTGGCACCCGTCGGTTTCCTTTCGAGTTAGGCGTCGCCAGCGGAAATGCGCCCTGGGCAGAAGTCGGTGCGCGAGACCTTAGACGCCCTCTCGAAGGCTCTTGTGGCGCTATGACCGTAGTCACGCTGCCCAAAACTTGGCCGTTTTCCGCAAGACGGTCGTTAGCCTGCTGCGCCACGGTGGCCACCAGCAAATCGTCGCCACGCTTCGTGCTTTTCCTTACCAGCTCCGCAAACACTCCGCTTCCTGGGTATCGTGAAAGACGGGTCGGCCAGAGCAAACAAACGGCCTCGATTGCATTGAATGAAAGTTCCAGTTAGCTTATTAAATCATATTGCTGACGGTGAGAATCACCAATCGGGAACCGTGGGGAGCCGTATGGTTCGCAAGTTACTCCAGTCCGCTTTTCAGCGATTAAGCTCTGTTCTGCAAAACCTTACGGAGTTCCATGGTAGCCCGGCACGCCGTCGTAGTTCGCGACGAGTTCGTCGGAGGCGGTTGCTAATCGAGCCGCTCGAGATGCGTCTTCCGCTAGCAGCTAATCTCACGGTACTTGAGGCGTACATTCGCGATACCACAAGTTCGACTTCAAAAGTCACTTCGCCAGTATTGGGACAACAGCTGTTCGTAACAACGCGATTCACTGCCACCGACCTTCCTGCCGGCAGCTACAGTTATCGCGCTAGCGTCGACGGCGTCGCGCTCTCGACATCGATCTCGTTCGGAGCAAGTGGTGCGAATGGCACTTACACCGCGACCCTCTCTGGCTGGTACGACAATGGACAGGCTCACTCGATTGTCGTCGAACTGGATGCGACGAGCTTGATTGCGGAAACCAGCGAGTTGGACAACTCCACGAGTTTTTCAATAACAGCAGGCGTTCCGACGACACTACCGCAAAAGTTCACTTGGCCTTTATCTGGCCAGGAAGGCGTCGATTGGGCAATCAACAACTACATTGACATGGATCCGTCAACAGGGTTCAAAGACTATCGGGGCAAGAATCGCACCTACGATGGCCACGATGCGATCGATGTAGGCCCATCCAACAATAGTGCGATGGACGTGGGCATTCCCATCATGGCCGCCGCGTCAGGTGTTGTGATCGCCGTTCATGACGGCGAATTCGATCGCAACGTGGCGTTGAACTCGCTTACGGCCAACTATGTCTACGTCCGTCACAATGCCGATTGGGTCACAAAATATCTCCACCTGCGCCGTGATTCTATTCAGGTTGAGGTGGGAGATGCAGTCACGACCGGGCAAGTCTTGGGAATGATGGGCAGCTCGGGCAATTCGACCGGTGTGCATCTGCATTTTGACGTCGAATTTCGCGGCCTTTCAGTCGAAACGATGATCTCGCCGACCGACTACTGGATCAACCCGCCGACATATACCATCGATGTTCCAATCAAGTTGATTCAATTTGGTGTTACCAGCAGTCCACCCACAGACTCTGATTTCGACGAACTACCGAATGTAGTTGAAGAATTCAAGCAACAAGCGGGTTTGGCTGCGGTTGCATGGGGCCAGTATTCAGGCATGGCTGGTGGCAGTTTGCTGGAGTGGCGGTGGATTCAGCCCGACGGAAACGAATACTCGCGCAGTACTTTGACGACGCCCATCGACTATGGCCATTCTCAGTGGTGGTCGCGCAAATTCTTGCCTGCGACGCCTGCTCTGGGCAACTGGCGTTTGCAGTGGTATGTGAATTCTACTTTTCTTGGCGAGCGTACCTTTGCGGTCACAGCCTCGGGCACCCCCGAAATTCATGTGACGCAGGGAACGAGTACTGTTGTCACCGGACGAACGACTCCGTTCGATTTCGGTTCGCTCACTCCTGGGGCTTCTCCGCTTCAGCACACCTTTACCGTTACCAATCAAGGGACTTCGCCGCTCTTGGTCTCGAACCTGACGGTGCCGCTGGGATTCTCGATCGTCGAAGGACTGTCGAGCAGTATTACTCCAGGTCTCTCAGATACGTTCACCGTTCAAATGGATACGAGCTTGTTGGGCTATAGACGCGGTGTGATTCATATCTTATCGAATGACACCAGTGAAGGCGATTTTGTTTTCGATGTCGAAGGTCAAGTGAATCAATTACTCGATTCGGGGTTCGCTACCGCCGGTCGTGGATTGTTTTCTCTTTCCCCTGACACGGACAACTATCGAGACGTTGATGTGTTAACCAATGGCAGAGTCATCGCTGTCGGCACCAGCAGCGATGACTTGATTGTGTCGCGATTTCTCGCCAATGGTCAACTTGACCCCACGTTTGGCACGAATGGCCATACGATCACGGATTTTGGCAATCTGGAGGTCGGATACAGCCTGGCTGTTCAAAATGATGGCAAGATATTGGTCGCTGGCCAATCGGGAACACAAGCCCTGTTAGCGCGATACACTGAGAACGGCGTACTTGACACTTCGTTTGGTAACTCCGGGCGCGTGTTGGCCAGTTTCGGTGGGTTATCATCCTTTATTCGCGACATTGAATTATTGCCCGACGGACGAATCCTCGTGGGAGGCAATACCTTTAGTGGCGGGTTCTACAATTCTGCGGTCGCTAGGTTCTCTGCGTTCGGACTTCTCGATACCACGTTCGGCGTCAACGGCGTCACGATCTCCGCCATTGGGACGGGCGACGACGAAATCATGAACGTCGAACTGCAGTCAAGCGGGCGAATTGTTGTGATCGGCTACTCGGGCAGCGCAACCGGAACTGCCGATTTCATGGTCTCACGATATTTGGCAAATGGCCAGATTGATACTACTTTTGGCACCAATGGTTCCACTTTGTTAGATTTTGCTGAATCAACGAATCGAGCTTGGGAGGGAATGGTTACGGCCGACGACCGAATTCTTGCCGTGGGACATGTTGGTAATTCGGCAGCGATCGCGCGTTTTAATTCCTCGGGACAGCTCGACACCACCTTCAATGGCCGCGGTTGGCTTGTCGACGACCGGTGGCAACTAGCGTTCAACGAGTGTCTGTTGATCGCCACCGATGGCACAATCTATGTGGGCGGCGGAGCTTACGTCCCTTTTAGTTACGACTTTTACGTGGCCGCGTATAACCCCGATGGCTCTGTAAGAAAGGACTTCGGATTTCAAGGCGTAGCCACCACAGACTTCGCTGCGAGCACCGATCGTGTGCTGGCAATACGTCAAAACGCAACGGGGCAAATCGTTGTCGTGGGCGAGGCAATGAATTCAACATCCTGGTTGGATATTGCCATCGCTCGCATTCAAACCCCCCAGTCACAGTTTGCGGTCACGTTGTCAGCGTCGGGACCCTCGCTAATCGAAAATGGCACGCTCGTCGTTACCGCGTCCTTGCCAAATCTCTCGATTAAACCCGTTGAATTGCAGGTGACGTTTAGCGGCAATGCAATTCTGGGCGTCGACTATTCCGCGAGTACGACTACGATCACGATTGAACCAGGTCAGTCAAGTGGTCTACTGACTCTCATGGGGCTCGATGATATCGTTTTTGAAAGTAGTGAGTCGGTGAATGTCGACGTGCGGGAGATGTTCGATGGCTCTGAACTTGCTTTTCAATCGCTGACAGTTCCCCTTACGGACAATGATCCGCCGTCAGTTGTCTCATTATCGCTGAGCGATAGCACACTATTTGAGAACAATGGAACAGTTTTGGTAAACGCCAGTATACCGAGCGCTACGACCCAAGATATCACCGTGATTCTCGGCTTCTCAGGAACCGCCACACTCAATGTTGATTATTCCGCAAGCTCGAACACGCTCATTATCCCTTCCGGACAAGTTAGTAGCTCCATTTTGCTCAACGCGCGAAACGATGCGACGTTTGATGACAATGAGTCGATCGTAATTGACATCAGCAGCGTCGAGGGGGGCGTGGCGAACAGCGGTCAGCAGACTGTTGTAACCCTCACCGACGACGACTCCCCTCCGAGTGCCGAATTTGCGCTGGTCAGCAACATGATTAGCGAGTCCGCGGGCAATGTTATGATCGCGGTCACACTATCCTCGCCCAGCGCCGTGGCCACGACGGTCCCGTTCACGTTCGGTGGCACGGCGACGGGCGGAGATCGCACGGTGAGCGCCTCGCCGCTGGTGATCGCCGCCGGTCAGACGTCGACCGCCATCGTCGTGAATGTGATCAACGATCCGCTCGATGAGATGAACGAAAGCGTCGTGCTGCAACTCGGCGCTCCGACCGGCGGTACCCTCGGCGCGAACACCGCGCACACGCTCATGATTGTCGACAACGACGCCCCGCCGGTCGTGCAATTCACGGCGCTTGCGCAAAACCTCGGCGAGGCGACGCCCACGGCCGCGGCGGTCGTGCGGCTCACACAGCCCTCGGGCCTCGACGTTATCGTGCCGATCACCATCAGCGGTTCGGCAACAAACGCCGATGTGAGCATCAGCACGACGCTGCCGGTGGTCATTCCGGCTGGCCAAATCAGCGCGGCCATCAACGTCGCGATCACCGACGACACTGCGGTCGAGGTGATCGAGACCGTCGTCTTGACGATCGGCACGCCCACCAATGCCACGCGCGGAGCGGTGAGCGCCCACAGTGTGTCGATTTTTGACGACGACAGCACGGTCACGGTGCAATTCGCCGGGGGCAATTTCCCTGCCAGAGAAGCGGTTGGCGCCGTGCCGCTGACCGTCACGCTCTCGACCTTCGCCTTACAACCGATCACGGTGCCGCTCATCCTCAGCGGCTCGGCCGATGGCCACGATTATCGACTAAGCACCACGACCGTCACGATTCCCGCTGGTCAGACCCGGGCGATCTTCACGCTAACGGTCACCGACGATCAACTGGATGAACTGCCCGAGACGCTCACGATTCAACTCGGCACACCGACCGGTGGCGAACTGGGTACGAACACCGCGCTGACCGTTACGATCGACGACAATGATCCGGTGCTGAGTTTCGCCCGCACCACCGACACCACCAGCGACGAGAACGGCACGATCACCGTGATCGCGCGGAGCTTGTCGCCTGTGATCGCCGATCTGACCGTGCCATTCACCAGCTACGGCCGCGCGACGCTGGGCGTCGATTACACGCTGTCGGCGAATGCGTTCCAGTTCGTGGCCGGTTCGAGCACGGCAGCCGTCACGCTCACGATCCTCGACGATGCCGTGGTCGAGTCGAGCGAGGCGGTCACGCTCAGCTTGCAACCGCCGCCGAACACGTCGCTGGGCAGTCCCGGCTTGTACACGCTCTTCATCAGCGACAACGACACGCCGCCGGCCGTGGGGCTCGATCTCAATGGTCTCGCCACCGGCCAAGACTTCTTGAGTCCGGTCGGTGAGTTCGTCGAAGATGCGGCGGCGCTGGTCATCGTCCCCAACGCGACCGTCGTCCCGCCCGGCGTGCAGACGCTCAACTCGATCACCGTCTATCTCGAGTCGGCCCCCAACGGCTCAGCAGAGTCGCTGAGTGCGGTGAATTTCGGCGGTGCCACGGCCACGGCCTACAACCCAACCACCCGCAGTCTGTCGATCAGCGGCGGCTCGACGAGCGAGCAGCAGGCGGTGCTTCGTTCGGTAGCGTACCAAAACAGCTCGCAGAACCCGACGGCTGGCGGTCGGTTCATCACCGTGACCGCCAACTTCAGCGCCTCGAGCGAGAGCCGCCGTCGCAAGTTGACCGTCACTCCGGTCGACGATGCACCGGTCGTCACGACAACCGCTGGCAGCGTGCCGTATGTCACCGGCAACGTGCCGGTCCTGGTCGATCGCGACATCGCGCTGACGGACATCGAAAACAATCGTCTCGTTCGGGCCGACGTGACGATCACGGATGCCGAGAGTGGCGATCTGCTGTCGCTCTCCAGTCCGGTCGCGGGCTTCCGATCGACCTTCGCGGGCAACGTGCTGACCATCACCGCGAATGCCGGTTCGGGCAACCTCGCCGCGTTCCGCAGTGCCTTGTCACGCGTGCAATTCTCGACCACGACGCTGGGCGACGGCAACCGCAGTGTGTCGTTCGTCGTGACCGACACCAGCGGCTTGGCCGGCGTCGCCGGGGCCACGAGTTCTGCCGCCGCACGCACAATCACCGTGCAGTCGCCGCTGCTGGTCGCCGCCAGTCCGCTCAACTCGGCTGCCGCGAGCGAATCGTTGACGGCGGATCAACTATCGCCGCTGGTTCACGAAGCCATTACCCGTTGGGAATCGGCCGGGGCCACGGTCGCGCAGTTGAACGCACTTCGCGCCGCGACGATCGAGATTCGCGATCTCAGCGATCCGCGCACGCTCGCGCTCGCTGGTGGTGCAACGATCGTGCTCGACACGAATGCCGCCGGCCGTGGTTGGTTCGTCGACAGCACGCCGACCACTGACGAAGAGTTCACGATCCCGCTCTCGACCTCCGCCGCCCGCGCCTCACCCGGCCCCGTGGTCGAGCGTGTCGATCTCCTAACGACCGTCATGCACGAGTTCGGCCACCTGCTCGGTCTCGACGATCACGCCAGCGATGATCTGCTCGGCGAGTCACTCCCGCTCGGCACGCGCCGCACCCTCACCGCCGCGGAGTTGAACACCTACTTTGAACAGTTCGGGTCGTAGCCACGGGCGCCAGCTGTAGCAATGTGTAGTGAGTTGCAAACGGTCAGAGGCAACCACAGCATGTTTACCGGACTGGAAGGTTTAAGGAAGGCTTGCGATCGTTGCGCGCAATCTTGGCAGGCAGCCAATGAGAACAGCTGTGGTGTTAATCGTGCAGTTCGTCCTCAAAACGGCTACTTAAAACGGCCCCAAACAGGGTAAATCTCTTTCAAAAGGCATACGCTGAAAACAGCCACGACATTCCCCTGGACAGAACTAAAGAACAGTCATTATGGGGGAGTGCATCGAAGACGGCGTTATCCCTGCGACCGGGGGGAATTTCCTTGATATGCCCTCGAAGAATCGCAACAATTGTCGATTAAGCGGGCTAATCTCGCTCGACCGGGGGGATTTGTAAAACCCATAGGCGGTCGAACCGAGCACCTAGCTACACGCGGATTCGCGGCCGTGTTGTGCAGGCCTTCAATGCGCTATGCGCTACTGTCAGTTCTCATCAGCCTGGAGCGAGACCACCTCTCCTTGATGGCTGATAGGGCGACTGACTCACGACGGGCGAATCCCCTACAGCTCACTCATTAGCAGCAAGTCTGCCCATGTCGATGGCTGCGCGGCACATGAAAATAATTCGGTAGCGAACAAACTCGCGCGGTATGCGGAAGGATCTTGGGTATGCGAAATTTTTTAACCAAGCTGTTTGGTTTGCGTCTGGCCAAAGCCATCGATCAAACGGTGCGGACAATTTTCAGCCGTCCCCACTCCACGTTATCCAGCGATTCGCGCGCGCGGCTCGATCCTCAATCGGATCGGCATGAAACACGTAGCGATGCGTTGTGGATCACGTTACCGCGATTGCTCGGTAATCGCTTTCATCGTTTCGCGTTTCATCAAGGTCGTAAGCGGCGTTTGAACGTTCGCCGCTCGTCGGTGAGTTTTTTCCGCCGGAACTTGCTGCATGAAGCGCTCGAACCTAAGGTGATGCTGGCGGTACGCGTGTGGGACGGCGGGGGTTTGGACAACAATCTTTCCAGCGCGGCCAACTGGGTCGGCGATGTGGCGCCGTTGCAAGACGACGATCTCGTGTTTGCCGGCAATAGTCGCTTATCTCCCGTCAATGACTACGCAGGCTCGCGGTTCCGTTCGATCAGCTTTACTAGCGCGGGCTTCAATGTCACGGGCCAGTCCCTGACGCTGCTGCAGGGCATCAACGCCGGGCAAACGACCGGTGGCAATACGATTGGCACGGACCTGACGTTCGGAGCCAATCAATCGATCAACACGGCCGTGTCCGGCGCGTCGCTAACCCTGTCCGGTAACGTCAATACCGGTAACCTGCACGTCATCACGGTCGACGGGTCGGGCGACACCTCGATCAACGGTGTGATTAGTAACACGGGCTCGTTGAGCAAGCTTGGTTCGGGCACGCTCATCCTAAACAATGACAACACCTATGAAGGTTTTACGTCCGTGCAGCAGGGAGTGCTGCGGATTCGTAGCGGTGGAGCGCTGGGTTCGACCAACTTGGGAACCGAGGTAACCAGCGGGGCTACGCTCGAAGTTCAGAACAATATCACTGTCGCGGAGCCGTTGATGATGGGTGGGCACGGTGTTGCTTTGGCGACGCCGAACCATGAGACGCGCCTCGGGCGCGGGGCCCTGTGGAACTCGGCGGGAAGCAATACGTGGACGGGTACGATCGTGCTTACTCCCCAAACCAATGCGGGCCAGTTCACGGTTGATAGCGGAACGCAACTCGAGGTCACCGGTCGGATCACCGCGCTCCAAAGCACGATCACGACCGTCATGGGAATCACCAAATCCGGGCTCGGCGTATTGCGGCTGAGCGGTTCCCAGACGAATGACTATACCGGCACCACGAAGATCGTCGCAGGCGTGCTGGAGTTGAATAAAACGGGTGGCGCGCAGGCTTTTATGGGCAGCCTGTTTATCGGCGATCGCTACGGGATTACCGGCGTCACCAGTGACCTAACAAACGATAATGTGGCGCAAGTGCGACTGTTGCAGGACGATCAGATTCCCAGTCTCGATTTCTCCAACGTCAACTTACAGACGCTGACCGTTTCGACGACGGGCAAACTCGATTTGAATAACCACAATGATTCCGTCGGTGCGGTTACGATGGAGTTGGGGGGCGTTTACAGTCCTGATATCACGACGGGCAACGGTACGTTGACCTTAGGGGGGACTTTGCTGGCAACTGGTCTGAGTACGATCAGCGCCGTGCTTCACCAATCCAATTCCCCACCAGCCACCATCAGTGGAAAACTAGCGCTGGGCAACTTGTTGTCCGCGGTTGGCACGCAAACCAACGGACGGGTTATTTCTGCCACAGAAGTTTATGGGGGTGTGGGCAACGAACTGGAGATCTCGGCTGACATATCGGGACCCGTCGGCGTACCGCTCGGCCGTCAAGGGGCAGGCGATATTCTCTTTAGCGGCAACAACGCGGGACTTCTTGGGGGTGTGGTAATCAACAACGCTGTTGGGCTGGGTGCTCCCGGCATCACGCGGATTGCTTCCGATCATCCATTCGGATCGGGTCTGCTGGCCTTGCAAGGAACTCCGACGCTCGAAGCGGTTGGCGCACCGCGAACGATTACCAATCCCGTCTCAATCGACAGCGACCTCCGCATTCGCGGTACCAACAACTTGACCTTCGCGGGCCTGGCAACTCTTACCAATGCCACGACGCGACAAATCACGACCTTTGAACCCACCCAAGTAACCACGTTCGCGGGCGGAATCACCGAGGGGGTTTTCGGATCCGCGAGCTTGAACAAAGCGGGGCGCGGTGAACTGCGTATCACATCGCCCGCTGACTACAGCGGCACGACCACCGTCGCCGCCGAAGGTGGCACGCTTACGCTGAGCGACAGCGGTACGATCCTGAATTCCAGCAGCATCAACTTGAATCCGGGTAGCGCCTTTAAGATCGACAATTCCGGGCTCAATCTGCCTGATCGAGTCAATAACTTGGTTACGGTGCAGGGTTCCGGGGGAAGACTTTTACTCACCGGTCGGGCAGGCGAGGAATCGAGCGAATCGATCGGGCTATTGAACGTTCCCGCCAACCTCAGCGCCAGCATCGAATTGGATCAGAACTCCGCGATTTCAAATCGATTGATCGTCAACAGCCTAACGATGAGCACGACCTCCACGTTGCATCTAATCGGTACCCAGGGCGATTTGTCGCGAGCCGGGGACAATCGAGTGTCGTTCTTGAATCCGTTGCCGAATATGGTCAACGGCATTTTGCCCAACGTGACCGTCACGGGCGCGGCGGGGACGGAGTTCGCGACTTGGTCTGCCAATGCGGAGGGGGCGGCAATCTATGCCTTGCCTAGCTCGGCTTATATCACAGACATTAACCAAGCAGGCCCGACGAGCAATGTCAAGCTACTCTCCACCGGCGGACCGACGACCTATACGCTGAACTACGCTAAAACGATTAACTCGCTCTACGTGGGAGAAAACGTCACGTTGCAGGGGAGCACTGCGTTGACGGTCGGTAGCGGTGGCCTCATCTTCGGCGGGTCGGGAACGAGCGCGGTGACCGTTGAGTATCTGACATTGCCTGCTTCAGCCATGGTGCTGACCGAAGACGCACACACGGCCGCAATCAGCAGCAGGATCACGGGAGCTGCCACCTCGTTCGCAAAAGTCGGGAGCGGTACTTTGATCCTGGCGGCGGCCAACGAGTTTGGTGGACAAATGAACGTGAACGCTGGCAAACTTAAGATTACTCACGACTTCGCGCTCGGCACCTCGGTCAATAATAGCGTTGTTAACGGTACGATCGTCAACGCCGGGGCGACGCTCGAACTCGCGGGCGATATCAATGTTCCTTTGGAAGCACTCACACTCACAGGCCTGGGCGTCAATCAAACCACCGGGGCTTTGGTGAGTTCGGCGGGAAGTAATAACTGGTCCGGCACGGTGACGCCCACTGGCGTTTTAACGGATGGCTACGACTTTGTCGCGGCCAACGAGTCCAAAGGTTCGACCGTAACGCTCATACGAGTCTTGCCCGATAGTTCTCTCAATCTACTTGGCGTCATTGCGACCAATAGCGAAGTTGTAAAGACTGGCGGTGGTACGCTCGCCTACAGTGGCGTTACGGTGAACAACACCGTGGGAGCTT
>JAEUIL010000764.1 GCA_016794255.1 Planctomycetaceae bacterium
AGTACGTCACGCTGCAACCGGGCGATCTGATCTTCACCGGCACACCAGGCAAGACCTCGGCCATCAAGCCCGGCGATGTCTGCGAAGTCGAACTCGAAGGGGTTGGCGTGTTGCGCAATCCCGTCGTGCTCGGCAAGTAAAAAGAGTATCCATCACGCTCCGCGTGATGTGTTTTCCGTTTCATCGTGCGCGCAATCTCACCACGCCGTAGACAAGAATCTCCGGCACGGTGAACTGCACCCGGTCGCCGGTCTGTTTGAAGTCGAGCTTCACCGGCTCGGGTTGCTCGGGCGTGACCAATTCCACGGTCGCGACTTGCATTCTCTGTGGCAACACCACATCGCCCTTGAGTTGCTTGGCGGGAATCGGCTTCTCGTCCACGATGCCGCTGCCGGGGCTCTTCGGCTTCTCGGGTTCGATGCGGTTGTAGTTCACGAAATGCACCGTCGCCTCGCCCCCGTCGCGCGGAATGCTGGCACTTACCCGAACGGTTTGGGGCACGTCGAAGCGGCTCAACTGATTCGCGATTTTGGTGACCGCATCGCTCCCCGCGACCGGTTCGACGACCGTGCGATATCGGGCTCGCGCCTCGGACGTGGCAAACTCGTTCGGCAACACGTCGAACAGCACGTGATCGTCGAGCAACTGCCGACCGACCGTGCGAAACGCCTCGAGCGCCTTGAGATCGCCGCTCTGCACCGCGGTATGCGGGAACACGACGAGCACTTCGCTCCACGGACGATTGGCCTTGTACAGCGCGTCGTAACGCTTGAGGAACTGATAGTAGCGCACGATCACCTCACGCGCCTCGGGATCGCGGAACTGGGTATAGAACCCCATCGGCGCGCCGCCGTTCGCGGCCAACTCGCTGATCGCCGCGCGAATGCGGGTGTGCTCGTACTTGCCCATCGTGTAGGGCTTGTCGTCGAACATGCCGCGAATGTAGCGACATTGCAGCGTCAGATCGCCGAGAAAGCCGGTCTGGAGATCGGTATACACCGCGCTCGCGCCGGAGCTGTACCACAGATAATCTTCGCCCCGGCCCCACATTTCGATCGGCAACATGCAACGCTCATCGCCGCTGATAGCCGAGAAATTGCTCAAGTGATTCCACTGACCCACGATCAAGTCGGGTTTGAGCGAACGCGCATACGTGAACATCACGTCGTCGATCGCCCGCTTGTTGGCAATCTGCGAGAATCGCAGCATCTCGCGCCGCAGCGGTGTCGACTCCTCGGGCTTATGCCAAGCGACGATCTCGCTGAACTTGTGATCGTCAAGATTCGCGATCGCGAACTGCTGCTTGATCTGCTCGGGCGAGAAATGCTCACGCAGATGGTCGCGGAAGCCTTGCTGGCAATGTTTGCACAGGCAGTTGTGACGATAGAAATAGTTGACCATGTAGCCATCGACGCCGCGCTCGATGCCGCGCTTCGCCCAGGCCTTGAGCACCGTCCGCCAATCGGGGTTCAGCAGACAGGCCCAATACTCGGGCAGATTGCCCACGTTGTGATGCGGGTTGACGATCGGCTGGCCATCGACATCGACCTCGAGCATCGTCAGCGGATCGTTGACCGGCTTCGGGCCCAACTCCGCTTTGTTCCACATGGTCTTGTAGAACTTGAAGAAACCCGTGGGGCCCTCGGGACCGTCGGGCGAGCCGAACAGATACTTGCAATTGAAGTGGCCGACGATCTTGGTCGGCTTCTTGTGAATCTCGCGGTTCATGAGTTCGAACCACTCACCCTGTTCGCGCAAACCCATCAGCGGAAAATGGGCCGGGTAGCCGCGATGGTACTGCGTGTGCGCGAGGCTGTAGAAGTGTCCGCCATAGAAACCGAGTTGCACCACCTCGGGCTCGGCATCCTGAATGAACGACAGATAGTCGGGCCGACCGTAATCGGACCAGTGCGCGACCATCCGCGTGAACTCGACGCGCTGCTGAGCGCTCGCCCCGCTGGCTACGCTTAAGAATAAGAAGCAAAGCAAGACGCGTTTGAGCATGGCGGGAACTCCGGGCAGGTCGATGGCTACTAGGGCGGGCGTAATGCGCATCGTTCTAGGGGATGGGGGCGGAGGATGCAAATGCGGGTGGGGGGGGAGGTGAGTAAGTGAGTAGGTGAGTAAGTGGCGGGTTTGTAGGGTGGGTCGAGTCCGCGAGGCCCACGCGGTCGAAGGCATGTTCAATGTTAATGACACCGCCGGAACGGTGGGCCTCGCCTTGCTGGACCCACCCTACATGTCAATCGTTTCGGGCGCGAAACCGATTCGGCGTCGGCTCTTCGATCAGGTTCCAGGCGGTGAGCTTGGCAAACGCGTCGTGGGCGTCGAAATCGATGTCGCGCCGCAAACGGTCTTGGAGGAATCGTTCGACATGCTGGTCGAGTTCGTCGATGGTCCAACCAGTTGATGATGCGTGTCGCCAAAGAAAGTACCAGGCGGTGATCGCCTCGCGCAGCTCTTGTTGCTCGGCCTCGTGCAGCAATCGCACGATCGCGCCGGCGTTGCTGTCGAGAATCTGGTAATACAAACTCTGCGTCAGATTGAGTTGGTACTTCTCTTTGGTCCGTAGATAGCCGAAGAACGACCGCCAGCCGTAGCCGATCGTGCCGATGATAATTCCTAGATACGCGATCAACCCGTACACACCGACCGCGGCGACGACGAGTGCCCCTTTGAAAATCTTCCACGCCGTGATCGACAGACCCGACAGCGTGGGAAAGATGATCTTGCCATGGTCGAGCACGGTCATGCGCACCCGTGTGCCGGGCAAGACCATGTCGACATCCACCTCGGGAATGTTTTTGAACAGTCGC
Source organism: Planctomycetaceae bacterium (assembly GCA_016794255.1). Taxonomy (GTDB): domain Bacteria; phylum Planctomycetota; class Planctomycetia; order Pirellulales; family PNKZ01; genus JAEUIL01. Next base: position 2,817 of record JAEUIL010000764.1, read on the forward strand.
AGATAGATTAGATCGCCGCGATAGCCGTGTTCCGTCAGTTCCTCGGGAATCATCCGAAACGCGACCGCCAGCCGCTGATACAACGGCACCTCGACCGTCTGCGGATAGAACATTTTCTGCCACGTGCGACGACGGCGACGATCAATGCGTTCACCGCGGGCAAAGACTTCGAGCTTGGCGAAGGCGTCGAGATCAACCTGAATGTTGACGCCCCAATGACTCATGGCCCGAATGGCTCGATCGATGTCGACGTTATCAAGCCCGCGGAAATTGGCTTGCTCGAGCAACTGCCGTACTTCGGCGAAGATCGCGGCGGCGCGCCGTTCGCGCTCCTCGGCCGAGGCGCCGGTGACGATCACCAAATCAGTGTCGGGATCGAAGAGCGCATAGTCGGCGAGCAGCCGATCGCGTCGCGCGAGAAAGTCGCTGGTCAGCCGGGCTTCGATGATTTGCAGCGTGGCTTCGACCGGTGCGAAATCGAGCCCCGCTTCATTTGCATCACGCCGCAGCAGCGCGAGCAGGTCTTGCTTGTGCAGCGGGATGAAGCGACCACGTCGCGCGGGAACAGCGGCTGGTGCGGCAACGGTCGGCGTCGGGTCGGGCATGACCGAGCGGTTTCGAGAGCAGGTTAAAACCAGCGCACGTGTTCGACACGCATCCGCCGGCAGTCCCTGCAAGATGATCGACTGCGTGTCGCAGTGCAACTTGCCGGACTAGCAGAGTTCGCGTGTGCCGGCCAAGTGTCCCGTGGCTAGAACAAATCCGTTGTCAACAACGAGCTCACGCCGTGGGTCGGTTCTTCGCCGCTTCGGCCAGCCGATCTTCGGGCAACGGCACGCCGCGAATGACCCCTTCGCAAACCATGTTCTGATTCACGAAACACTCAAACCGACTGATCACCATCGCGCCGCGGCGGAGTTTTTCGAGCTTTGTGACGATCACGAGCCGATCACCGGGATAAACGGGATCGCGAAAGCGGACTTCGTCGAGTCCGCCAAAGCCGAGCATCCGCGTGCCGAGCAGATAGTGCTTGCCACAAAAATAGCTGCACAGCTGCGCAGCGGCCTCGCACATGAGCACGCCCGGCATCAGCGGCAAACCGGGCATGTGGCCCCGAATCCAGAACGCGTCGGCCGTCAGATCGTGATAGCCAACGCAAATGAGGCGCGCAACATCATCAAAGACGATCGCCGTGAGCTGCTCCATCTCGAACCGCTGGGGAATCCAACGGCGAATCTCGGTGAGATCGGCCAGCACTCGATTGAGATCGTATTCAGCAAACGCCAACAGCGGTTCTTTGGCAGCCACGCGTCGTCACTCCGCCTCGTCACTTCGCGTGGGCTTACGTGCGCACCAGAGC
>JAEUIL010000815.1 GCA_016794255.1 Planctomycetaceae bacterium
GAGGGATACTCGCGCAAGGAGGTCGCCGCGCGGCTGGGTCTCTCGGACCGCACGGTTGGAATTCAGACCGAACGGGCAGTCAAACGATGCGCCGCCTACTTGCGCAAACGCGGTGTCAATGGCGCCACCCACAAATGAATCTTGGGAATTCGTCTCAGGCGGAGAATGGAATACCGAGAGGCGGGGAGGACGACGATCCCCGGCTGCCTGATTTGGCTTGGATTCGACAGGCCAAGGCCGAGAAGAAACTTCTCGTTGAGATCGAAAATCGAGTTCGGCGACGAACCCGTCGCCGGTGGGCGGTCGTTGCCGGTGCCGCAACCGCCGCACTCGTGGTGGCCGGTGTATCCTGGAATCTACAACGATCGCACCGAACGGTAGTCAGTCCGGCGGCGCAGGTCGTGACGAGAGTCTGGTCCCCGACGACGCAAACGCTGCCGGACGGGTCCGTCGTTGAGATGAGGGACGGCGCCCGGGTAGACGTACGGTTCGATGACGCGCTGCGCCGGGTCATTCTGGAAGCGGGGGAAGCTCATTTCGTGGTCGCGAAAAGCGCGAAGCCGTTCGTGGTCGAGGCGGGGGGAGTTGCCGTGAAGGCGGTAGGGACCGAATTTTCTGTTCAGCTCGACACGTCGCGGGTCGAAGTCCTCGTCACGGCAGGCCAGGTGCGTCTGGAGCGGACGCCTGTAGTATCGGCCGACACGTTCCTGGAGAACGGTCAGTCCCGTGCAGAGCCGGTCGATGCGCCGCTCCTGGGGGCAGGCGATCATGGATTGGTTACCGCCAACTCACCCGCTCCGCAGATCACGGTTGTTTCCGAGGAGCAAATCACCCAGCGGCTGGCATGGCGGAATCCGATGCTGGAGTTCCTTGGTACCCCGCTGGCCGAGGTGATTGCGCTGATGAACCAGCATGCGGTCGGCAAGTCGAAGGTGCGCTTTGAGCTCGCGAACCCGGGGTTGGGTGAACTCCGGCTGAGCGGTTTTCTGCGAAGCGACAACAGCGAGGGATTGATCCGGTTGCTCGAGGAAAATTTCGGCATCGAGAGCACGCGGTCTGGCTCCACCATTACGCTCCGCAAGGCTGAGCGGTGAGGCGACAGGTGTGCGAGTTGTAGCAGGCAGCCCGCTCGCAGGCGCCGGTGCGATGGCCGGGGAGCGCGAGCGAGCACGCTGCCTATAGAGCAAAGCGGTACGGTTACCGCGCATTTCAGCTCCGGACAGTGGCATGAGCGGCCCGACCGCTCGTGGCGACAGGCGGAAGCGGGAGTCCGGAAAAGATTTCGGTATGTCATTAGCCGCGCCCGAACGCCTATCCTAGTAGCTGCATGTTGCTCTTCATCCCACAGGGGAACGACAGGCACGCCGGGCACTCCGTCCGGCTTTGCCATCGCCCGATCCTAAAACATACGCGTTGGCCTCTTCGGGCAATGCTCCAGGCCATTGGCCTCTTCGGGATGCTGGCGTGCCTCATCGAGGCTGCCGCAGGAGCAGAGAATCGCCGCGTGTACGATTTGCCGGCCGACACCGCAGATCGGTCACTGCAGCGTCTCTCGCTGCAGTCCGGACTGCAGGTGATGTTTGCCGCCGATGTGACCGACGGAGTCAGGGCGAATGCGGTCAAGGGCGAGTTCACACCTTTCGAAGCTGCGCGCAGGCTCTTCGCCGGCACCCGGTTGCGTGTCAGCTATAATGAGAAGACCGGTGTTCTCTCCGTCACAAGGGT
>JAEUIL010000796.1 GCA_016794255.1 Planctomycetaceae bacterium
CGAGGGGTTGCTGCCTACCGTCATGAAGGTCAATTCCTCGCGGCGGGAGACTTACAGCGAGCCGTCGAGTCGCTCGTGGCGGCGCGGTCTGTCGGAATTGTCACTGGCTTCTGCATTGCCACCGCCGAGCCCCCCGCGGCCGAGACCGATGGTCCGCCGGGAGCGCTGGTTCTTGCCCGGGTGCTGCTCGACCTGGGCGTCGACGTGACTTTGCTTAGCGACGCCTACGGATTCCCGCTGCTCGAAGCGGGTTGCCGTCAACTGGACATCCCAACCCACCACCTGCTCGCGATTCCCTTTGAAAGCAACGATCTCACCGACGTCGCCCGTCAGTCCAATGCGCGAGATCATTCGCCGCACACTTTGGCGTGGATCGACGAACTGCTAGCGAATCGTGCTCGCGATTGGTCGCACCTGATTGCGATCGAGCGGGTCGGACCGAGTCACACGCACGATGCGATTGCTCAGCCGGATCGCGATGTTTGTCACAACATGCGTGGGGTCAACATCACGGCACACACCGCCAAGGCGCATCTATTGTTCGAAGCGATTCGCGAACGCAACTTGCCGATCACGACCATCGGCATTGCCGACGGCGGCAACGAGATCGGCATGGGCAAGATTCCTTGGCAAGTGCTTTGCGATGCGATTGGTGTCGGCCCGGGGGCGATCACGGCGTGTCGCATCGCGACCGACTTGTTGATCGTGGCAGGCGTGAGCAACTGGGGCGGCTACGCACTCGCTGCCGCCGTGGCGCGATGGCACGACCGTCTTGAAATCCTTGATGCGCTCTCCGTCGAAACATTGCGGGCGTTGATCGTCGCCCTGGTCGAAGAAGCTGGTGCCGTTGATGGCGTGACCCGACAACGCATCGCATCGGTCGATGGCTTAGGGCTCGACGTTTGCTTGGATATCTGGCGGCAACTGCTGGCCGCATGCCGGTCGTAAATCGCCGCTTAATCGCTGTTTTACTCGAAAAAACCGGCCTGTTTCGCTCGGTTGTCCTAGGGGCGAATTCTGCTAGACTGCGGAACTTTGACACCGTCCCCTTCGTCGAGCAGCCGATGTCACGTATCGCGATTCAACGTGCCTTGATCAGTGTCAGCGACAAGTCGGGACTCAAAGAGTTAGCGGCCGGTTTGCAAGCCGCGGGCGTCGAGTTGCTCAGCACCGGCGGCACGCGCAAGTTCCTCGAGCAAAATGGCTTCGCCGTTTGCGACGTCTCCGACTACACCGGCTTTCCTGAGATGATGGATGGTCGCGTGAAGACGTTGCATCCGCGGGTCCACGGTGGCATTTTGTTCCGCCGCGATCATGCCGAAGATGTCGCCATGTTGGCCGAGCATGGCATTCAGCCGATCGATCTGGTCGTCGTCAATCTCTATCCGTTTGCTCAGACCGTCGCTCGTCCCGACGTCAGCGATGCCGACGCGATCGAGAATATCGACATTGGCGGTCCCTCGCTGGTGCGCGGCGCGGCCAAGAATCACGCCTTCGTCACCATCTCGACCAGCCCGAGCCAATATCCCGCGATTCTTGCTGAGCTGCGCGAAGGCGGCACGACGTACGAACTGCGTCGCCGATTGGCGGGCGAGGCGTATGCTCACACGGCTGCCTACGATGCCGGGATCGCCGACTATTTCGAGCGGCCGTTGGCCGAGGAGTCGTTTCCGCTGCACGTGCGGCTCACGCTCACACGTCAAGAAGTCCTGCGTTACGGCGAGAACCCGCATCAGCCCGCGGCGATCTACGCCAAGTTGCCCGCGCCGGCCACGAGTCTCGTGTCGGCTCACAAACTTAACGGCAAAGAGTTGAGTTACAATAACTTGCTCGACCTCGACAGTGCGTTGGGGATCGTGCGCGGTTTGAGCGGTCCCGCGGTGAGCGTGATCAAACACAACAACCCGTGCGGAGCGGCAACGGCGACGGACTTGTCGGTCGCGACCCGAGCGGCGCTCGATGGCGATCCCGTGAGCGCGTTCGGCTCGATTCTCGCGTTCAATCGCCCGGTCGACGCGGTCAGTGCCGAGGTGATGGCCGAGCCGGGGCGGTTCATCGAGGCGATCGTAGCGCCGTCGTTCGACCAAGGTGCGTTACAGATTCTGACCACCAAGCCAAAGTGGAAAGCGAACGTGCGGCTGCTTGAGGTGGGCGAACTTGCCGATATCGCGGCAGGTTGGGAGCTACGCCAAGTCACCGGCGGAATGTTGATGCAATCGCTCGACAATCAAGTCGATCCCGAGAATGAGTGGCAGGTCGTGACCGCCACGCAGCCGAGCAACGAACTCGCGGCCGACTTGCGATTCGCTTGGCAATTGGTGCGTTGGGTCAAATCGAATGCCATCGTGCTCGCTAAGGATGGAGCGCTCATCGGTGTCGGTGCCGGACAGATGAGCCGGGTCGACTCGACTCGCATCGCGATTGAAAAGGGGGGCGAGAAAAGCCGCGGCGCGGTATTGGCCTCGGACGCCTTCTTTCCCTTTCCGGACTCGGTACACGCCGCAGCGGCGGCTGGCGTGCGAGCGTTGATCCAACCCGGCGGCTCGAAGCAAGACGAAGCCGTGATCGCCGCCTGCAACGAACATGGCCTCGCGATGATCTTCACCGGTCGACGTCACTTCAAGCATTAAGCATCAGCGCGTCGGCTCACGCCAAGATCGCTTTCACGACCTCACCCGACACGTCGGTCAAGCGGAAGTCGCGACCGCTGTAGCGATACGTGAGCCGTTCATGATCGATGCCCAACAGGTGCAAGATGGTCGCGTGCAGATCATGCACACTGACGCGATTCTCGACTGCTTTGAAGCCGAAGTCGTCGGTCGCTCCATAGACTTGGCCCCCCTTCACGCCACCGCCGGCGAGCCACATCGTGAAGCCATAATGATTGTGATCGCGACCGTCGCCATTCTCTGACACTGGCGTCCGTCCAAACTCGCCACCCCAGACGACGAGCGTCTCGTCGAGCAGTCCGCGTTGTTTCAGATCGACGAGCAGCGCCTGGATGGGTTGATCGATCTCGGCGGCCATGCGGCGAATGTTGGAACTAATCTTCTCGTGGTGGTCCCAGTTGCCTTGTTCGAGATGCACGTATCGCACGCCGCGCTCGATGAGCCGCCGCGCGACGAGACACCCGTTGGCGAACCACCCCTCGCCATACATCGCCCGGGTTGCTCGCGTTTCGCTGGCCAGGTCCAACGCCGCCCCGGCTGCAAATTGCATCTGATACGCAGTCTCTGTCGCCTGCATGCGTGCGTTCAAGGCCGAGTCGCCGGGCCGCTGGCGACGATGCTGCTCGTTGAGCGTGCGAAGGAAGTCGAGTTGCTCGGCTTGGCGCGCCGTGTCGAGCGTCGAGTTGCGTAAGTGGCGAATCATGTTCGCCGCGACGTCGGTCCGGGGATCAATCGGCGTCGCCTGATTTTGTCCCGGCAGATAACCGTTCCGCACGTAGCGCGAAGCGGTGTCGCCGTTCTTGATCGAAATGAAGCCCGGGAGCGCGTCGTTCTCGTGTCCCAAGCCGTACGACACCCACGCGCCGAGCGACGGATGAATCTGATCGATGCGGCCCGAGAACAAGTGATTCGCCGCCGGAGCGTGGTTCGGATTCACGCCGTGGAGCGAACGAATGACGCACAGGTCATCGACACACGTGCTCAATCGCGGCAGCAACTCGCTGACTTCAATGCCACTCGCGCCGTGAGCTTTGAACTTGAACGGCGACGGCAGCAACCCGCCGGTTACACGTTCGGTGCGAAGCTGCACATCCTGCGGCCGTTGCCCCGCGCGCTTGGCAATCTCCGGCTTGGGGTCGAACAGATCCAGATGCGATGGCCCGCCTCCCATGAACAAGAAAATGACATGTTTCGCACGGGGGGCGAAATGCGGCGTCAGCGGTGCACCTCGGGCCGCCTCGCGCAGCACATCGGCCAACGCGAGTCCCCCCAGACCGCCGCCCAGGGTCTGCATCATTTCGCGGCGGGTAACAAGTGTTGGGTACATCGCGATTCAGTCTAAGTAGAGAAACTCGTTGCTGGCAAGCAAGCTCTGAGCGATCAACTGCCAAGCGGCGTCGCCCGATCGATGGTCGCTCGATAACAACCGCTCGGCCGCCTGTTGCTCGACGAGCGTCGGCTCGCGTTGTAACACCAAGCGAAACAAGCTGCGCAAATGTTCGCGAGTCGAGCCGCGTTGACTTGCCGCGTGGCGCACGATCGCTTGAGCGCCGCGCTGCATGAAGTCGCTGTTGAGCAAGTACAGTTGCTGAAGCGGTGTCGTCGTTGCCAAGCGTTCTTCGGCGTGCTGTTTCGCGTCGGGAAAATCGAACAATCGCAGCACGTCGGCCACGTTCTGACGACTGACTTTGCCGTAGATGGTTCGTCGCACGTGCTGCTTGTCGTCCAGATCGCGCGACGCCCCTTGCATGGTCGCGTCGAGTTGTCGACTCACGGCGAGTACCGCATCGCGCCAGACTTCCGCTTCGAGCCGACGGCGGTGCATCCGCCACAACAAACGGTTCGGCTCGTCGATCGTCGCCGGGTCACGCACTTTGCCCGAGTCGGGGTGTACGCTCGACTGACGATACGTGGCCGACAGCACGATCTCGCGATGCAGCCATTTCAACGACCACCCAGCCGCCACGAAGCGAGCCGCGAGGTCGTCGAGCAACTCGGGATGTGACGGAGCATCGCCCAGCGCGCCGAAATTGCTCGGCGTACGCACGAGGGGGGTGGCAAAGTGCCAACCCCACACGCGATTGACGATCACCCGCGCCGTGAGCCCGCGAGCATCGGTGACCAAGGCGTTCGCCAGTTCGAGCCGACCGCTGCCTTGAGAGAACTGACGAGACGACGATCGAGACAACACTTCGAGAAACCCACGCGGAGCGGGCTCGCCGGGTCGGGCCGGATTGCCTCGCAAAAACACGGGCAAATCTCGCGACACTTGCGGGCGAAAATCGAGCGCCGTCCACGCCGGATCGTGGCCATCGATCCACAAACCGGCGTCGGTGACCGCGTTTGCGATCGGACCGTCGAACAGCTTGCGTTCCTTGAGTTGCTTGAGCTGTTCGGTCAGTTGGCGAATCGGTTCCTCGAACGGAGCGGTGGGCTCGCCTGACTCTTCAGCCGTAGTCCGCATCCGTTTCGCATACGACAATCGCAACTCGGTATCGACGATCGCGTCGTGTGTGTTCTGCAGCGCGTCGGCAGCCTCGACCGAGGTTGTGACCAACGGCCGTTCGACGAGCCGCGTGCTGGCCATGACCCCGGCCAAGGCATAGTAGTCCCGAGCGCGGATCGGATCGAACTTGTGATCGTGACACCGAGCACATGCCACGGTGAGTCCCAATATCCCCCGAGTAATGGTATCGATCCGCTCGTCCCATTCGTCGGCCACGATGTTCGCGATCACCTCGGCAGACAGTTTCGGCTCTTTGTGATAGACGGGTGACAGCCCGAGAAAGCCCGTGGCGGCGAGCTCTGTGGGAGGCAGACCCGGTTGCAGATCGGCCGCGAGTTGCCGACGTACGAACTCGTCATACGGCAAATCGTCGTTGAACGCTTTCACAACCCAATCGCGGTAGCGAAACGCGAACCGCGGTGGCTTGCAAGTCGCTTCGTTCGTGGGGTTGTCCTCGGCATAGCGAGCCACGTCGAGCCAATGACGCCCCCAACGTTCGCCATAATGGGGCGACGCGAGCAGCCGCTCGACAACTTGCTCGTAAGCGTCGGGCGACTCGTCGGCAACAAACGCCGCGACCTCGTCGTACGTCGGCGGCAGCCCGATCAACGCGAAGTACACCCGTCGCAACCACGTGCGTCGGTCGGCCTGGGGTGCCGGTCGCAACTGATGCTCGTCCAGTTTGTGCAACACGAACGCATCGAGCTTCCGCCGCATCCAAGTCGGTTGCGAGACGTGTGGGGCGGGGTGTTCCTTGACCTCTTGGAATGACCAAAACGCCCGCGCTTGCTCGTCGACCACGACTTTCCGTGGCGTAGATACATCGGCCGCAGTCGCGGTGTCCGCCGGGAGTGGTGCCCCGAGCGCGACCCAGTGCCGCAGATCGGCGATCATGCGGTCGCTCAATTTCCCCTTCGGCGGCATGTTCACCGTGTCTGGCGCGTACGACACCGACGCGATCAACGGGCTGGCTTGCGGCTTTCCGGGCTCAACGATCGGTCCCGACTCGCCACCTTTGCGGATCGCGCTCGTCGAATCGAGTCGCAAGCCCCCTTCGACGCGCTTCGCTTGGCCCGAGTGGCAACTGTAGCAATGCTCGACAAAGATCGGCCGAATGCGGGCTTCAAAGAACTCGACGCCCAGCGTGCTCGATGGTTCGACGCCAAACGTCATAGTCGCCACAGCCCAAACAGCGATCGTGATGACAAGCGTGCGCATCGAAGCTGACGGCGGGAGATCGACGGAGTGAACGAGCGGCGGGAGTCGGCAGGGGGAATGCATCTAACTGTAGATGATGACGTTGATTGTTTCAATTTTGTTTCTGCGATGAACGTTGTCGATGAGCTTGGACACCTGACCGGGCTAGCCAATTACGCTCAGTCGCCAAAGCCCCGGGCAACTTGTATCATGCCGCTCGAAGTCCCCTGGCAACTGCCGTGTTGTGACTGGAGCGTCGATCGTGAGCACGCGCAACCTCGACAAGATCTTTCGACCGCAACGGATCGCCGTGGTCGGCGCGAGCGAAACGCCGGGCAAGGTCGGTTACATCTTGCTGCACAATCTTGTCGGGCATGGCTTTGATGGCGTCGTCTATCCGATCAACCCGCGCCGCGAAGCCGTGCAGGGAATCGCGGCCTACGCCAGTCTGGAAGCATTGCCACATGCTCCGGACTTGGCCATTCTCTGCACCCCCGCCGCCACGATTCCCGACTTGATCCGGCGTTGTGGGCAGCTTGGCATTCCGAGCGTCATCGTCATCTCGGCCGGGTTTCGCGAGACCGGCGCGAGCGGCAAACAACTCGAGCAACAAATTCTCGACGCCCGCCGCGAGTTCCCTGGCTTGCGCATCGTTGGGCCCAATTGCCTGGGGGTCATCGCACCGCATGCGCGGCTCAACGCCAGTTTCGGGGTCGGCATGCCCCGGCCGGGCCGGGTCGCGTTGCTCTCGCAATCCGGCGCGCTCTGCACCGCGATTCTCGATCAAGCGATTGCCCAAGAGATGGGCTTCTCGGCATTCGTCTCGCTCGGCAACATGCTCGACGTGGGGTTCGACGATCTGCTCGACTACTTGGCCGCGGACCCCCAAACCGACGCCGTGATCCTGTATGTCGAATCGATCACGAAGCCGCGTGAATTTTTGTCCGCCGCCAGAGCCTTCTCGCGCCGCAAGCCGATCGTGGCGTACAAGGCAGGCCGATTTGAAGCCTCGGCCCAAGCTGCGGGCTCGCACACGGGTGCCATGGCCGGTGTGGATGCGGTGTACGACGCGGCGTTTCAACGCGCGGGAATCGTGCGTGTGTTCGATGTCGAAGATCTGTTCGACAGCGCCGAGGTGCTCGCGCGTTCGCGAGTCCCCGCCGGACCGCGATTGGCGATCATCACCAATGCTGGCGGGCCCGGCGTGATGGCGCTCGACACGCTGCTCGCCGAACATGGCCAAGCCGCGCGGCTGTCGCCCGAGACGATCACGGCTCTCAACGGGGTGCTGCCGCCGTTCTGGTCGCATGGCAACCCGGTCGACGTGCTCGGCGATGCCTCGGCGGATCGATACGCTCACGCGTTGCGGCAGGTCGCGGCCGATCCAGGTGTCGACGCGGTGCTCGTGATCCTGACTCCGCAGGCGATGACCGATCCCACGGCGGTCGCGCGCGTCGTGGCCGAGCAAGTCGGCGCGACCAGCAAGCCGATCTTGGCTGCCTGGATGGGGAGCGGCTTGGTGCAAGCCGGGATCACGCTCTTGGAAGCAGCCGGTGTGCCGACCTATCCCACGCCGGAACGCGCGATTCGCGCCTTTTTGCATCTCACCACTTACGCCCAACGACGCGAGGTGCTGCTGGAAACACCGCAAGAAATTCCGTTGGACTTTGCCGTCGATCGGCAAGCGGTGGGCGAGCAACTTGCCGCACAATTGGCCCAAGGAACCGATTGGCTCGACGAAGGGGCGTCCAAAGCGGTCTTAGCTGCTTACGGTATGCCGGTCTGCGAACCACGGCCGGCTGCCACGAGCGCCGCCGCTGTCGAACTCGCGCGAGAAATGCGTTCGCCCGTGGTGTTGAAAGTGCTTTCGCCGCAAATCACCCACAAGACCGACGTGCACGGCGTGCGGCTCAATCTGCAAGGTGACGTCGCAGTCGCTCAGGCCTTTGAGGAAATCGTCAGCGCCGCTCGTCAGCTGCGACCTGATGCCGACGTGCAAGGAGTCACCGTGCAACCGATGATTACGGCGGTCAACGGCGTCGAGTTGATCGTGGGCCTACGGCGCGATCCGGTGTTTGGGCCAGTGATGATGGTCGGCATGGGTGGCGTGATGGCCGAGCTGTTTCAGGACCGAGCGCTCGAATTGCCGCCGTTGAACGAGCGACTGGCGCGACGCATGGTCGATTCGTTGCGTTGTCGTCCGTTGCTGGGCGGTTATCGTGGCCGGCCACCGGTCGATATCGATCAACTGGTCGCGATTCTGATGCGGTTCTCGTACTTGGCTGCCGATCGGCCCGAGATCGCCGAGGCCGAGATCAACCCGTTGCTGGTTACGCCCGAGCAGATGCTCGCACTCGATGCCCGCATCCGTCTCGCCGCTCCTTCGACGCTCGTTCATGCCGGCCGACGCAATCCGCACTTGGCCATTTGTCCGTATCCGGCTGAGTGGTCGCGGACATTGACGCTCGACAATGGCCGCGCGGTGCGGTTGCGACCGATTCGGCCCGAGGATGAGCCGCTGTGGATCGAGTTGCTGGCGAATTGCAGTCGCGAATCGCTGCACCGTCGCTTCGGCGGTTTGTTCGCCGCCGCGACGCACGAGATGGCGACGCGTTACTGCTACATCGATTACGATCGCGAACTGACACTCGTGGCCGAGATCGACGAGCCCACCGGCCGACAGTTGATCGGCGTCGGTCGTTTGGTGGCCGACGACGAACATCAGCAGGCCGAGTATGCCGTGTTGGTCGTCGATGCCTGGCAAGGGACCGGCTTGGGGATCGGTTTGACCGCCGCGTGCCTCGATGTGGCGCGGAGCTGGGGACTGCACCGGGTCACGGCCTTCACTGCCGTCGACAATCAACCGATGCTCGCCGTGTTTCGCCACCTCGGCTTTCAGTTCGTGCCGACCGCACAACCGCAGCTGGTCGAGGCGCGGTTGGATTTAGCTCCGGCGGAAACGTGAATCGGGCGAGTCACATGACCGGGCGTTGCTGCACACTTGCGGCGCGACAAACCGTCACACTTGCGTAGCAAGTCGTTAAAAGTCCGCCTGGTGATCCGCCTTTACGAGCATGGAATGACAATTGCACGGCAGGCGACAAGCACGCCACTTGACTGCTTCATTCCCACTTGGAGGCTGGCGCGAGTTTGTCGCGCCTGACGATCATGGATCACGCAGCACTCACTGAGGCGATTGGCAAGTCGGCGTTTGCGATTGGAGTTCCGTCGCGAGTTGTCGAGCGGTTGGCGAGCGTCGCCGGACTCAAACATTGCCCGGCCGGTACGATCATCTTTCGCGAGGGAGATTACAATCACGGCTTCTATCTGATTCAAAGCGGGCATGTCGTGTTAGAGATGTGTACCGCGGCGCAGGGGTGTCGCCAGTTGCTCACGCTCGGGCCCGGCGAAATACTCGCGTGGTCGACGGTGGTCGGCAACTCGCGAATGACCACCACGGCTATTGCCCAAGATGCCGTGCAGCTCATCGAGATGTCGGGACCCGATCTGGTCGAAGCCTGCGAGTCGGATCACGAAGTGGGCTATCAACTGATGAAGCGCCTTGCCGCGGCGCTGTCGTTGCGATTGCTCGCCACGCGGATGCAACTGCTCGACCTGTACGTGGCCGATGCGCCTGCCGATTCGGGAATGCCGGCTTGATTGCCGAGCGCGAGCGATTGTCGAGTGCCCCACGCGACACGAACGCCGATCAAGTCGGTTAACGATGGCGATCGCCGTAGCCCTGCGGATGCTTAGAATGCCATCGCCAGGCCGAGGCGACGATCTCGCGCAGGTCGGTATGCTGCGGCGTCCAACCGAGCGTCGCTTGGGCCAATCGCGAATCCGCGACCAACTCGGCGGGATCGCCCGCGCGGCGTTCGCCCATCACCGCGGGGATCGGATGACCGGTCACGCTGCGACACGCTTCGATCACTTCCTGCACGCTATGCCCACGACCGGTCCCCAAGTTCATCCGCAGGGCGACACCGGGCTGCAACAGCTCAAGTGCCTTGATATGGGCCGCGGCGAGATCGTCGACGTGAATGTAATCGCGGATGCAGGTGCCATCGGGCGTGGCGTAATCGTTGCCGAAGACCGTGATGTGCGGCCGTTGACCGAGTGCTACTTGCAACACGAGCGGAATCAGGTGCGACTCGGGATGATGATCCTCGCCCAAGTCCCCCTCGGGCGCGGCGCCGGCGGCGTTGAAGTACCGTAGCGCGGCAAACCCAAAGCCATAGGCGGCTGCGTAGTCGAGCAAGAGTTGTTCGATCGACAGCTTCGTGAAGCCGTACGGGTTCACCGGCGCGAGCACGGCTTGCTCGTTGATCGGGCTCGACTCGGGCTGACCGTAAACGGCGGCCGTGCTCGAAAACACGATCCGTTTCACACCGACAGCCCGCATCGACTCGATGAGCGAAAACGATCCGAAAACGTTGTTCTGATAGTACTTCGCCGGATCGGTGACACTCTCGCCAACCAGCGTGAACGCGGCGAAATGCATCACGGCGTCGATGGCGTTGGTCGAAAGCGCGGCTTCGAGACGTTCGCGATCACTCAGATGGCCGACGATCAAGCGGTCGACAGGAGCTGCGCCACGATGTCCCTGCGACAGGTTGTCGTAAACCCACACGTCGTGCCCATGACGAGCGAGCAACCGCGCAGCGTGCGACCCGACGTAACCAGCTCCACCGGTGACAAGGACTCGCATAGGTCGGACTGTCGAGGATTAAGGAATGCAGGTCGCCGAGACCAGAAAAGGTTAGCTCATGAGGCGAACTTGGTCGGCGAGCAACCAATAAACTTTACCGATTGTGTCGACCGTGCCGTTGAACGCGACTGTGCCGAAGGTAGCATGACGACTGTTGCTCGAACAAGCGGTGATCGCAGTTTGACCGGGACGGAAGCACAGGACTCGCATGAATCGATCGCAAATCATCCACTCCGCAATGATCCTGTGGGGATTGAGCGCTTTGGTGGGAAATTCAACGTCGGGCGAAGAATGCGAACGGCCCCGCGGTCAGGCCACGATCCGTTCGCGCGAAGCCGCTGATCCGATCGTGATTACCACGACGGAACGCCTTGCCGGTGCGATTCACTCGCTGACCTGGAACGGACAAGAGTTTATCGACAGCGCCGATCATGGTCGGCAGTTGCAGTCGGCATCGAACCTCGACTTGAGCACGCCGTTCTCGGCCGAGACGTTCAATCCGACCGAGGCGGGGAGCCGCGCCGACGGTGCCGGGCCGACATCGTCGAGTCGTTTGTTGCATTTCCTCGCCGGCGACGACTGGCTGCAATCGACGAACCAGATGGCCTTTTGGTTGCGGCCGAGCGAGACCTCGGGCGGACACCCGGCCAAAAACACCGCCATCGTTTCGGATCACCTAGTCACGAAACGTGTGCAGATTGGTTACAAGCAGTTGCCGCAGGTCATCACGTATGACGTGACGTTCACGTTGCCTCTGGGTGAGCAGCACAGCTACGCTCAATTCGAGGCTGTGACAGGTTATATGCCGCCCGTGTTCGAGAAATTTTGGCGTTATCTGCCTGCGAAGGAAACGCTCGATCCGTTGGGGGACGGTCCGGGCGAGCAGCGTTATCCGGTGGTGTTGGCGACGGCGAGCGGCTCGCATGCGATGGGAATCTTCTCACCGGATCAACCCGCGTCGGGCTTCGAGAACGCGGGCTACGGTCGCTGGCGGTTCGGGAAGGAGAAAGTCGTGAAATGGAACAGCGTGTTCCGCGTTCGTAACCCGGCGGGAATCGCGGCCGGCGAATATCGCTACCGCAACTTTGTGGCCGTCGGTGATTTGGAATCGGTGCGGCGCTCGTTGAGCGTGCTCCACGACGAGTTCGGAAGACGCTGATCTATCGCTTAAGTGGTTGCCAAATAATAGTTTGAGGCGTTCTTTCGACACAAATTGGTCGGCCTGGTGGCAAAACTCATCGCGCGCCGAGAAGCGGGAACGAATCGTCGAACTCCTAGCCTTTGAATGCCGGGCAAGCTATTGTGAAGGCTTGCACTCCATCATCTGCTTTACTCCCCGCCTTGTTAGGTGTCGCTCATGTTACGCCGTTGGATTCCCGTATCGCTCGTCTTGATCGTGGCTCTCATTGCTGGGGGGGCAATGCGGCTCTTGCTCGAAGACCCGGGCAAGACCATGACGGACGCGGCCGCCAAGTTTATCGGCACCCTAAATGCCGAGGCGAAGCATACCGCGATGCTGAAATACGATGATCCCACGCGGCTGAAGTGGCACTTCATTCCGATGCCCGAGCGCAAGGGCCTGCAAGTCAAGAACATGACGGCCGACCAACGCGCTGCCGCGCTGGAGTTGCTGCGCTCGGCCCTGAGTCAGGTCGGTTATCACAAGGCGACCGAGATCATGTCGCTCGAAGGGATCTTGCGCGAATTGGAAAAGGATCGCAAAGGGGGCCCCATTCGCGATCCAGACCGATACTATTACACACTGTTTGGCACGCCCGGAGCGCAGGGCACCTGGGGCTTGAGCGTCGAGGGACACCATCTTTCGCTGAATTTTGTCGTCCGCGATGGCAAGGTCTTGGCCCACACGCCCGCCTTCTTCGGAGCGAATCCGGCCACGTGTCGCAATGAGATCGCCGGCTACCCGAAGCCCGGGACGCGTACACTCGCCAAGGAAGAACAACTCGCGTTTGATTTGCTCGGTTCGCTCTCGTCCGAGCAACGTCAAACCGTGATTCGTGCCGAGAAGGCCCCCGCCGATATTCGTGGTCCGGCTGACTCGCAACCTCCGCAGTCGGCTCCCGAGGGGATTGCGATCAGCAAGCTGAACGATGCTCAACAGAAGACCGTGAAGTCACTCGTGACGGCTTATGCCGATAACATGCCCGAGTCGGTCGCCGCGAAGCGTTTAGCCGAGATCAATGAAGCGGGTTGGGACAAGGTTTATTTCAGCTGGGCCGGTGCCGACAAGCCGGGCGTGGGTCATTACTACCGCGTGCAAGGCCCGACGTTCTTGATCGAGTTCGTCAACGTCCAGCCCGACGCGGCCGGCAATCCGGCGAATCACATCCATTCGGTGTGGCGCGATCTGCGCGGCGATTTTGGCGTTTCGTTGTGAATATAACCACGTTGCCGAGCATTCGGTTTCGTGGTCATAGCCCTGCTCATAGCGGTACCGGTTCCGCGTCGTTCGTTCGCCCGGGACCAGTCTAAATGACTGAGCTTGGTTCGATAATTGGCATTGGTTTCGCTCACTGCTCATGCACTATTCGCTCGGTCTCGAAATGCAACCGACTCGTGATCTGAACATTGTTCGCACTGTCGAACTTACCGCGCCCCAAGCGTTGTTGGCCGAACTACCGTGTTCCGAAGCGGCCAATCAAACCGTGGTCGACGGTCGCACCGCGATTTGTCGTCTGCTGCGCGGCGAAGACTCGCGGTTGCTGGCCGTGGTAGGGCCGTGCTCGATCCATGACGAGAAAGGGGCGATGGAGTATGCCGAGCGATTGAGTGAGCTATCGCGGCAGGTGGCGGACCGGATCGTGCTCGTGATGCGTGTTTATTTTGAAAAGCCGCGCACGACGTTAGGGTGGAAGGGGCTGATCAACGACCCGCACTTGGACGGCACGTTTGATATTGCTGCCGGACTGCGACTGGCACGACGCATCCTGCTGGCAATTAACGAATTGGGCATGCCCGCCGCGACCGAGATGCTCGAGCCCATTACACCGCAATATGTGGCTGATCTCGTCACCTGGGCCGCCATCGGTGCACGGACCACGGAGTCGCAAACGCACCGTCAGATGGCCAGTGGGTTGTCGATGCCCGTGGGTTTCAAGAACGGCACGGATGGCGGCTTGCAAATCGCGATCGATGCGATGCTCTCGGCGCAAAGTCCGCACTCGTTCCTGGGCATCGATCCCAACGGTCGCACGTGCATCGTTCAGACGAAAGGCAATCCCTGGGGACACCTGATCCTGCGCGGCGGACGCGGCGGTCCGAACTACGCGTCTCAGTTCTTGGCCGAGGCGTATGAGTCGCTCGAGAAAAATAAATTGTGTTCACGTGTGATGGTCGATTGTAGTCACGCCAACAGCGAAAAGGACCATCGTCGGCAAGAGATTGTCTGGAACGACGTGATCGAACAGCGCGTCGCAGGGAATCGACACATCCTCGGTATGATGGTCGAGAGCAACTTGCACGAAGGCGCTCAAAAACTGGGCGACGATCCCAATAAACTGCAGTACGGCGTATCGATTACCGACGCGTGTACGGGTTGGGACTCGACTCGTGAGATGATCTTGCGGGCGTATGACGCCTTGGGCAATTCGAGGTAGGTCGTTTGTAAGCTCGACTAGCTGTCGATTGTGATCGATGAGATTGGTTCATCGCTCGCAAGCTGAGCGAGAAATTTGCTCAAGCGCATTTGATGTCGACGGGCATGCTTTTACGCCGCGTAGATACGGCACGTTAGCCCATCAATCTTCGCAGCCGCCGATGACAAGCGGTGCATCCCGTGCCGGCTCCGGTTTCGCGCCCGATTTCCGCCAAAGTTCGAAACGGGCAGACCGCCGCGGCCTCACGAACGGTGGACTCAGCAACCTGCAGGCAATGACAAACAATCGGGTCTGCGCAAGGCTGCACGGCCAAGTCCTGTTCGGCAGCGTCGAACATCTGATAGAAGACAACCATAGCACTCGGGCCGATAAAGGTGGGACGGCCAACGGGGTGTGATAATGAGTCTCAATACGTCCTTTATATCCTTCCTGGTTGGGTACGTCAACAATTTTTTTGAGGCGAGCTGATGCTGACACCTGCCCCTTGACGAACAGAGGGAGAGTAATGACACTATTTGGATAGCAAGACGTCGACCAGCGAACCAACCGTTGGCCGAAATTCGACTTAGGGCGATTAGCTCAGTTGGTTAGAGCACCAGCTCGACAAGCTGGGGGTCATAGGTTCGAGTCCTATATCGCCCACATGATGTTACTGGCTTGCTGGCTTGGACTTGCGTAGAATTACGCAAGCCAAGCCGCAGCCGGTAGCAACACCGTTGGTAGCAAAATGGTAGCGGTGTTGCATTGGTAGCGGTCTGGCATGGGAGACTTTCTCATGGCCGGAATCCAGCAACGGGGCGATTCGTGGCGGGTCTATTTCCGCTATCAGCGAATCCAACACACCCTCAACATTGGCAGGGTGACGAAGGCAGAAGCCAAGCTTTGGCTCGCCAAGGTCGATGAAAAGCTCCTCCGGCTCAAGCAGGGGCTGCTCGACATTCCGCCGGGCATGACGGTCACCGACTTCATCATGCGGGACGGCAAGGTATCCCCGCAGGCTATGGCAACCACTTTCGACCAACTCCATCGAGCCTACATTGCTGCCCGGTCGAATGGCTCCCTCGAAGCCAACACCCTAGCAACGGCTGAACTCCACCTATCCCACCTATCAACGTACCTCGGCAGGTCTTTTCTGCTGTCTGGGTTTTCCCACCAGCACCTGCAAGAGTACGTCAACAAGCGGTCGAAGGACACGGTTAAGGCCATCGACGCCAAGCGAGCGAAACTCAGCAAGGAAGCTCGGAAGACTTGCCCTGTCCGGCACGTTTCCGCCGTGACGATTCGCAAGGAGGTCAGCACCTTCCGGCAGGCTTGGGCGTGGGGATTTCGGGCGGGGCTACTCACCGGCACTTTCCCCTCGGCGGGGCTTTCGTATCCTCGCATTGAAGAGACCGCCCCATTCGCCACATGGGAGCAGATCGAGCGGCAGATTAAGGCCGGGGCGAGTTCGTCGCTTTGGGAATCGCTCTACCTCGACGCCCAGCAGATCAAAGAACTACTCGACCACTTCCAAGCCAAGAACGACGCCAGAGAATGGATTTATCCCATGCTCGCTTGTGCAGCCCTGACCGGAGCGAGACGAGCCGAGTTGATGCGGATGACACCGGGAGACGTTGACCTGCAAGCCCGCGTTATCATCATCCGCGAGAAAAAGAAGGCCAAGGGGAAGAATACCCAGCGCCGAGTGCCAATGATTGACCGGCTCGTCGATGCGATCACGCCGTTGATGGAAGGCCGGAAGTATCTGTTCGGAGACGGGCAGAAACCCATGACGGCGGATAAAGCGAAGCAGACATTCCGTCGGCTATTCAAACCGACCAAGTGGAAAGTCGTGCGTGGCTTTCATGTGTTCCGGCACAGCTTCATATCAGTCATGGCGAGCCGTGGCACAGACCAGCGCGTCATCGACGACATGGCAGGTCATAGTACAGACGCCCAGCGCAAACGCTATCGCCATCTCGCGCCGCAGGTATCGAAGGATGCCGTGTCGGCAGCGTTCGGTTAGCGAGCTCGCTTGCGTCGACCTTGAAGCTTCCCCTCGTTTATGAGGCGATCGATATCAGACTGCTTGACGATCAACTTACCTCTTCCCCCAGCCCCATACGGTAGTCGCCGTGCAATCAACTCATGTCGCTTGCAATATTGACGGATTGTATACGGTGAACTTCCGGAATATTCAGCCGCGGCATTCGTATCCAGCTCCCTGTCTTCTCCAGTAACCGAGTTCGTATCCACTTGCTTGCCTTTTGCGATAATTTCATCAACGACGCGCAAGTAGTGCGATTCAAGTTTTTCGTCGAGTTTGCGTTCTATCATCGCCCACAAATCACCCAGTTGTTGTTCGGCAGGCATCGCCATCTCCTTAGTTGTCGGATGTGCTTGAAAATCTGCGAATCTTATACTTCGGTCAACCATTCGATTCGCCATGACTTGCGTTTTTCAACGATACGGAAATCTGGCATTATGTCTACAAGCTAGCAAGTCAAACTGAATGAGAATGCAGGCGTTGCGCCGCCGCAAAAGTCAACCGCATGACACTTCGATGAAGAAAAGTTGACCTCAAAATGCACCAGCCCGCTCGCAATCATGATTGCGAGCGGGCTGAATAGCGGAAACTGATATTCAAGTCAACCGCAATCAAACTTCAGGCGTTATTCGGCAAACGTAGAGGCCGTTATTTTGCAGATGAAATCGGCCGCGAGGTTTTCCGTTATTGATGACGTGCGCCTTACCGAAACGCTGCAAAAGAAACCTTCCCTACATACTATTGTTGTGTGAACTACCCCCGAAGCTCACGCCATCCATCTCGCGCCATTTGCGCCCCGCCCTCGATGGAGCTCTTGCTGATACGGGCGGCTACACCCGTCAGGTGATGATTCCGGCAGTACGCCCCGATAATGCCTTGGCCGAGGGCGGTAGCGATACCGCTCACGACCCGACCAGCACCGACGACCACCTTGCCAGCCGCGATCAACTCGCGCTTCGTTTGCTCATTCGCTTCTTGGGATCAGAAACATTGTTATCCGATGCTGACGATGCACTGGAGCTGTTGGTCGTCACAGACGTTGTAGGCGGTGGCGACAGCGCCGGAGCCGATTTGGAATCGGTAACGTTTGACGTGTTGGCCGGGGGCACGTTCGGCGATTCGCTCTTCAAGTCCTTCTCGCTTGCAACGCTAGGCACCATCGCCGGCTGTGACGCTGCAGTCTTCGTTTCGTCCGGTAGTTTCTTCGCCGCCGGAGGCTCAACCACGGAGGGCGACTCTTTAATTGCTTGGACGTCGCCACTCTGGCTGTTGTTCTCTACGACCACATCGCTCGGCGGCTGCAACAAGGGGTAACCGATCACGCCGACCATTGCCATGACCGTCGCCGCCAGCGCACCCCACATCAGCGGCGCGTGACGACTCAACGCTGCAACCGATGGGTGCGAACCAGGTTCGCGCACCACTGGCGAAACCGACACACCCAGCGAAAACGAGTTGCTCGACTCCGCCGCCGTCGAAAGTGCCGTGGGGATCGGCAAGGCGATCGCCAACGGCGTAGCGCCCTGGATCGTCGGTCCCGACGGCATCGGCAGCTCCGAGGGAGCGGCGGTCAATTGCGGAGCGCTTTGCAACGCCTGCACCACCTCGCGTATCGTCTGATACCGATCGCTCGGTCGCTTGGCCAGCATCCGACTCAGCACGAAGTCGACCCCCAGCGGAATCTCGGGAAACTTCGTGCGTACCGACGGGATCGGCTGCTCGCGATGAGCCAAGATCTTCTCGACGACCGAATCGCCCTCAAAGGGAATGTTGCCCGTAATGAGCCGGTACAACGTGCATCCCAGGCTATAAATATCGGCCCGGGCGTCGGCATTTCGCGTGTTCAACGCCTGCTCGGGGGCCATGTAATCGACGGTTCCCATCACCTGCCCGGTCTGCGTTAGTCCCTCCTGGGCTTGAGCCGCCGCGCCGTCAGACGGATCGTTCAGTCGGGCCAATCCCATGTCGAGCAATTTGACGATGCCATTCTCGCAGAGAAACAGATTGCCCGGCTTGATGTCGCGATGCACGATCCCTTGCGAATGTGCAAAGTCGAGCCCCTGAGCTGCCTGGAGGACACACTGGATTGCCTGCTCATGCGGAATCGGCCCTCGCTGCTTGAGATAGGTCGACAGGTCGATCCCGGCGACGAACTCCATGACAAAATAGGACAAGCCGTCGGCCGAACCTGACTCGATCGCGCGCACGATGTTCGGATGATTCAGTCGTGCGGCCATTTCGGCCTCGCGCTGAAAACGCTTGACGTTGTCGGCCGACCGCGTCGAGGCGCTGGACATTACCTTGATCGCCACGGCCGAGCCATCGGTCCGATGCCGCGCCTTAAAAACATTGCCCATCCCGCCGCTGCCGAGCTTGTCGATGACCACGTAATCGTTCAGAACCAACCCGCGAGTTTTGCCTTGATAGATCGCGGCAGCTTGATACCGAGTGAGTTTCTCGCGCTGCACCAGTTCCTTGGCTAGCAACTGCGAATCATCGTCGCCGCGATTCTTCCATGCCTGTTCGATTTCGGCTAGTGACTCGGCCGAGAGTATCCGAGTGCCCGCCAACACCTCCAAGAAACGACACACCCGCGTCAAGTCTTTCGAGCCCGGCTTATCTGCTCCAGCCATGTCATTATCCCCGTGCTGAACCGATCGATCCCCTCAGTATAGGCCGCGAGTCCACATCGGCAAATCGAGTTCACACCAGTAACACCGCGGCAAAGGGGCGTTGGTAACGCTTCAGCCAGAAATGAAGGGTCTGGTCCGGTATGCTTTGCTTTTCGTGATCGCCGGCTGCACGACTAACGCACTTGCCAAAGAATCACCCCGCGTGGGGCAACTTTGGCCGTTTGGTACTGCCCGAACCAAAACATCACAATTTGGCGAACGTGATGAAATCGATTGTGTGTTTAGGACGCGAACAGATCGACGAGCAGCTTTCCTTCGCTGAGCTTGATCGGACGGCCGATCGGCGATTGCAACTCGAGCGCGGGATTCACTCCCAAGGCGCGCAACACGGTCGCGTGCAGATCGGCGACGCGCGTGCCGTCGTCGTACTTGATCCGCTGCCCGTCGGGATCGGTGGCACCACGGATGTGACCGCGTCGCAAGGGACCGCCAGCGAGCAACATGCTGAACCCGGTCGGCCAATGATCGCGGCCATCGAGACCATTGATCTTCGGCGTGCGGCCGAACTCGCCGCAGCACATGACCACGGTGTGATCGAGCAGCTTTCGCTCACGCAGGTCTTGCAGCAACGCGGCCAGCGGCTGATCGAGCTTGCCATTTTGCTCCGTGGTCCCCTCGAAGTTGTTGGCATGCGTATCCCAACCGCTGAGCGTCACCTCGACACACCGCACGCCGACTTCAATCAACCGGCGCGCTGCGAGACAGCCGCGGCCAAACGTCGAATCGCCGTACAATGTTTGCACGCTCTGTGGTTCGCGATCGAGCTCGAACGCTTGCAATTGCTCGCTGGCCATCATCCGTCGGGCGCGATCGATCATCTCGCGATGCAGCGTCGCCTCGGCTTGTTTGACGCGACCGACGGCGAACGCCTGCTCGACCACGTTCTGATCGGCGAGCCGCCGCGCGAAGCGTTCTTCCGAAGTTCGTGGCTGCACGTCGGGCACCTTGTCCCGTGGGTCATACGTCTTGAACGCATCGAACTGAGCGCCGAGGAATCCGCCCTTGCCGGGAAAGCGATCGGGCAAGATCGACACGTGCCGCGGAATCTCGACGCCCGACTCGGGCAACTGATGGCACAAGATCGCGCCGACCGACGGATGCACAATCGTCGGCTCGGGCGGATAGCCGGTCTTGAGCGCAAGCGCGCCGCGCTCATGGTCCCCTTCTTTGCTCACCACGTCGCGGATCAAACAGCAGGCATCGAGTTGCTCGGCAACGCGCGGCAGCGTGCTGGCGATCTGCACCGCTTTGATCCGCGTGTCGATCGCTTGCGTCGGGCCACCGATCGCGCGGCCGGGATGCGGATCGAATGTTTCCAACTGACTCGGCCCGCCGGAGAGCCAGACGAGAATCAACGACCGTGCCGGCTCACCCCGCGGCTGCTTCTCAGCCGCGCGTGACAATTGCTCCGCCACCGGCGTGAGCCACGCGAGACCACTGAGCGAAGTGTAGGCGAGTAGTTGGCGACGGGTAAGCATTGGGAGGTTCATGAGTCAGCAAATGGATGATTTCAACACGGAGAACACGGAGTTCACGGAGACGAAATCAGGAGAAAACAACATGTTTAAGGATCGAGCGACGAGCGTGCAATCAATCATGCGTGCCAGATTAATTGGTCAACTAGATCGTTCCCTTCATCTCGTGTCCCACGTCCCACCAACTCCTGTTGGACATTGGTCATCGGTCATTTCCTCGCCTCCTGTCTTCTTCTCCGTGACGTCCGTGCCCTCCGTGTTTCACTTCTTACCCTAGTGGTTCCAGGAAAACTCGGTCGAGTTCAACAACGTCCAATACAAGTCTTCGAGCCGGGCGAGTCGCTGTCGACCGCGGTTCTCACTGAGCCTCGCGACAAAGTGTTCGCGCTCCGGGGCGCTGGGCAATCGTGACAGCACGGTCAAATACGCCGCGTCGATCGCCACGGTATCGTCGCCGCTCAATTGACCAATCTGTGTGACCGAGTTCACCAGCGGGTTCTGCCGCGTCTTCTCGGTCACGAGCTTGCCGTTCATCATCAGCAAGCGTTGCGGGATCGTGCTGCCGACATCGGACAACTCGTCCTCGCCGACATCGCCATAGCGTTTGATGAAATCGTTCTCGCCGAAAAAGCGACCGAGCCGAAAGATAAGGTGCGCCTGCTGATCGATCGTCGTCAACGACGCGGCTTGAATCACGCTGTTCGCTACCTGCTCGGGTCTTAACCGTGTGAGTGGAAACGCAGCCCAGGTTTCAACATGGCGTTCGGTTAATGATTCAACTTCACTCGCCGGATCGCAGCGGCTATCGCGACGGAACGGGGCCGAGTGAGCGATGATTCGCACCAGTCGCCGCAGATCGAAACCATGCTGCGCGAAATCATCGGCGAGCAAATCGAGCGCCGGCGGCAACGGCTGGTCGTCGCGGATATCGTCGACCGGCATCACCAGTCCCCGACCGAACATCAATGCCCAGACGCGATTGACGATCGCCCGTGAGAACCGGCGATTGCCCGGGGCCGTGACCCAAGCGGCGAGTTGTTCGCGCGTATCCGTGTTTCGGTTATCCGAGTGAGTCGGCAACAACTCGGTCGCAAACGGCACCGCCGGCGTGACGATCTCCTTTTCTCCCGTCTTGCGATTATCGGCCTCGAACACCGTCGGTCGATCACGAATCCCGCGGGCACTGATCTTGGCACTGGCAAAGAACGCCGCCAGACCTTGGAAGTCGCGTTGCTTCCAGCGGTCGAACGGATGATCGTGGCACTCGGCACAGTCGATCCGCACACCGAGCATCGACCGACAGACACGGGCGGCCAACTCGTTGGGGTCGGGTTGCCCGTCCTCTTGGCCCGGCTTAATTGTCACGGTTACAAAGTTGGTCGCCGGTTGATCGGTCCACAGTCCATCGGCGGCGATCAAATCGCGCGTGATGGCGTCATACGGTCGCCCGACTGCGAGTTGATCGCTGAGCCAACTCGCGAACCGCCTTCGCCGAAAGACGAGGAACGCTCCTTCTTTCGTCCCGACGAAGGCGCGACTGAGCCGTTCGGCAAAGTAGTCGTGGTGACGACCATCGGCGAGCACATGCTCGAACCATTGCTCAAAGCGATCGGCGTGCGGCTCACCTTGCAGAAAGCGAATCTCTTCCAGCGACGGAACCGTCCCCATCAGCGCGAGCGCCGCGCGGCGCGCGAGCGTCAGCGTGTCAACTTCGGCGGCCGGTTGCAGCTTCGCGTCACGCCACTCAGCGGCGAACATCGTGTCGAGACGATGCACCGTCTCTTGCCACGAAGCATCGACCGGCGGACGATCGTCAGGCACCTCAGCAAACCGGCTCGGCTGCGACGACAGACTCGCCGCCAGTCCGATCAAGCCGGCCAGCACGACGATCCAAAAAACGCAATGCCGCTTCCACATCGCTACGATCCGGAAATGTCGTTAGTCCATCGTAGGGTGGGTCGAGTCCGCGAGGCCCACCGTTTCAGCCGTTCAATTCGACGTTGAGCAAGTATCCGACTACGCTAAAAATTGCTAGTACCCGCAAGCTATACCCTAAGCGACCGACCCGAGATTCAGCAAATCGGCAGATTCTTCATGGAAGTGACGCGCCCTGTAGCCGAACTCGCCAGAGTTCGGGCCTGGGCACCGCAAGCAATCACCCGAACTCTGGCGAGTTCGGCTACGAGAGAAGACTTTGCCAGCATCACGCCGTGCGGTCGATCGCTTGCACCAGTAGCGGCGTCAGATCGTCGAGCCCACGCAGGTCGTCGGCTACCCGCGGATGCGCAAACACCCGCACGCGCTTGACGTAGTCGTCGAACTGCTCCTTCGCCAACGCCCGAACTACCGGCGAGACGTCGACCAACTGCCGATACTTTTGCTGCTTAGGAAAATAGACCTCGACGTTGAACTCGACCTCGCGTTCCTCGGGCGGGGCGTCGAACAAAATCTCGTGTGGAGCCACGACGCGCCGCAGTCGCGCGCTCGCCAGTTGGGCAAACTGCTCGGCACACGCCACCAGCCACGGATAAGGCCGCCGGGCCATGCGATCGTACACCTCACGCTGCTCGAAGTAGCTGAACTGGGCGAGTCGCTTGTACAGTCGCCGCGTCGGTCCGAACAGATTGTCGAGCAGATCGAGGGCGGGCCCGTTGCCAGCAAGCTCACGCAACTCGGCGATCATCGTCGGATCGGTCGAGCGGAACAGCCGATCGGGATCGACTTGACCATGCAGCAGGTAAAATGCCCGTTGCAACATCGCCGTCGCCGCGCGAACCGTGTGGTGCCAGTACACTTCGCTGAACATCACGTACCGCGCAAAGACCATTAACTCGGCCGCAGTCT
>JAEUIL010000870.1 GCA_016794255.1 Planctomycetaceae bacterium
ACAGAAACGCGTTCTGACTGACCGTGCCCAGCGACGACAATGACTTCGCCAGCTCGGTGAGTTCGAGCCGAGTGCCGCTCGGCGGCGCGATTTGCACCGCGTTGCGACCGCAGAGCACCGCCGTGTGACTGCCGCGGTTCCCTTCGAGCCACGCGAACTCGCGTCGTTTGCAACACGCACAGTCCACCGACTCGCGCAGTGTGTCGAGCTTCATGCTCCGGAAGCGATTCTCCCACAGTTCGATGATCGTCAGCGTGCGCGAGATCGTTTCGCGGTGGCCGCTCAATATCTTGATTGCCTCCATCGCTTCGATCGAAGCAATCACGTTGATGATCGGCGAGACGATGCCGGCCGTGTCGCACGTCGGAGTCGTACCCGCCGCGGGTGGCTCGGGAATGAGACAGCGCAGGCAAGGTGTCTCGCCCGGCAGAATGGTCATCGACTGCCCCTCGGCACCCAGGCAGCCGCCATAGACCCAGGGGAGATTCAGTTTCACCGCCACGTCATTGATCAAAAACCGCGTCTCAAAGTTGTCGGTCCCATCCAGGATCAGATCGACTCCTTCGCACAACGTACTGATGTTCGCGGCGTCGACGTCGGTGACGAGCGGCTCGATCTCGATTTGCGAATTGATCTGCCGTAACTTGTTCGCCGCGGCGATGGCCTTCGGCAACTCGTCGGCCACGTCTTGCTCGTCGAACAGAATCTGACGTTGCAGATTGTTAGTCTCGATGAAGTCGCGATCGACGATCCGCAGATGACCCACGCCCGCCCGGGCCAGCGTGTTCGCCAGCACCGTGCCGAGCGCGCCGCAACCGACGATCAGCACCCGGCTAGCGAGCAGCCGTCGCTGACCCGCTTCGCCCAACGGCGCAAACCGCATCTGACGCACATAGCGATCGAGTGATGGATCGTGACTCACGGTGTTTCTCACATTCCATCTCCCACGGTATCGCCCCTCGCTTGCGGTTTCGCGCTCACATACCCCGCGAACTCGCCCCATTTCGCGGTATCACTTTGCACACGATCGCAACCCGCCCGAGCCGCGCTCACCGTCGACTCAACGCCGCCTGCTCGACACACCACGACAGCTTGCGTGACCGGTGCCAACCATGCTTCGCCCAGCGACGATTCGTCGACGAACACAACTTGCGTCGCCTCGCCGAGTTCGTGCTGCTCGCGAGAACAACGTTGGGCCAAGATCACGTTCGGAGCAATCTGCCGCCAGGCGCGTGTCGGCCGCTGCTCGGCGCCGACGACGAACATGACGACTGCTGGAAAGCGACTCACGCGGCGCAACTCTTCCCGTGGGTCGACACTCGCCGAGTCACACGTCGCCACGATCGCCACACCCGTGCGACTTGCCTCGGACAAGAGCGTCGCGTCGGGCCGCTCGACGACCATCGTCGTCAAATTCTCACGCCAGTCACTCAGCGGTGCGTCGGCGAGCAAGTCACGCGACACGCCACGCAGCACCCAGTTCTTCCCTTCCCAATACAGTCGCTTGCCACGAACACCGAGCGGCCTAAGACCGATGATCCGCGAACCTCGGGCGAACACTTCGCCACCACGTTTCAATTCGACATCCGCGCGGTACAAGAAGGGCAGCTCGGGCGACCAGAAACAGGGGTCGGGCACGATCGACTCGGCCAGCAGCGACACGCCGGGGCCGCGATCGACGAGTCGGAACGACGCGGGCAGCGTCTGGGCGTGTTCGCACTCAGGGCCGGTGATCTGGCCGCTGAGCGTGCAGCCGTGCGGATCGTCGAGCGTGAGCCGGGCATAGATGCGGGCCTCGGCTTGATTCGCATCACCGAAGAAAAGTTGCAGCGGATCGAGAAGTTGGTGGGACATAGTGTTCTTGATGTACGCGCGAAACCGCAAGCGAGCGACGGACCGACGTGACTTTTGATTTGCTTTCAGCTCTCAGCTTTCAGCTTTTAACCTACTCACTTACTCACCTACTCACCCCCGACCTCCACTCCCGCGGCCTCGGCGAGCGCGGCGGCTAAGTACCGCCCGGTCACCGACTCGGCGGACTTCGCCACTTGCTCGGGACTCCCTTGAGCGACGATCTTGCCGCCTCGTTCGGCAGCGCCGGGACCAAGATCAATGACGTAGTCGGCGGTGCGGATCAGGTGCAGATTGTGTTCGATCACGATCATTGAATGACCGAGCGCGAGCAGCGCCTCGAAACAATCGAGCAACTGCACGATATCAGCAAAGTGCAGGCCGGTCGTCGGCTCGTCGAGGATAAATAAGCAGTGGCCACGTTTGGCACTCGACAAGAACGCCGCCAGTTTCAGACGTTGCGACTCGCCACCGCTCAGCGTGTTGGCCGGCTGTCCGAGTCGCAAGTAGTCGAGACCCACGTCCATCAACCGTTTCAATCGTGCCTGCACCTTTGGCTGACCACGGAAGAACATGAACGCTTCTCGCACGGTCATGTCGAGCACTTCGGCAATGTTGCGGCCGCGCACGACGATGTCGAGAATCTCGCGTCGATACCGCAGACCCTGACACTGGCTGCACTTCATATACACGTCAGCGAGGAACTGCATATCGACGGCGACGAACCCGTCCCCCTCGCACACTGGGCAACGACCACCTTCGACGTTGAAGCTAAAGTGGCTTGCGCTGTAGTTTCTCGTCCGAGCTTCGACCGTATCGGCAAACACCGCTCGAATTTCATCAAACGCTTTGACATACGTCACCGGATTCGACCGCGGCGACCGACCGATCGGGCTTTGATCGACCAGGATCACGTCTTCAAGCTGACCATCGCCGAAGATATCGTCATACTCGGCCGGCCGGGTCGTCTCTTTACGCATGCGACGGCACAGCGCCGGATACAACGTGTCGGTCACGAGCGTGCTTTTGCCCGAGCCACTGACGCCGGTCACGACACACAATAGCCCCAGGGGAAACTCGACCGTCAGGTTCTGCAAGTTGTTGCCCCGCGCGCCGGCGAGACGAATCCAGCCGTGGCTCGGCTTGCGGCGTCGCTCGGGATTGGCGATCAACCGGCGGCCCGAGAGGTAATCGCCCGTGGTGGAGCCGGACGACTCGTCGAGCATTTCGGTGACCGTGCCTTGAAACACGACTTTGCCGCCACGCTCGCCGGCACCCGGGCCAATCTCGACGATCTGATCGGCCGCGCGGATCATCGATTCCTCGTGTTCAACGACCACGACCGTGTTCCCGCGTTGCTGCAAACCGCGCACGGCGGTGATGAGCCGATCGGTATCATGCGGATGCAGGCCGATCGACGGCTCGTCGAGGACATACAACATATTGACGAGACTCGATCCCAGGGCCGAGGTGAGCCCGACGCGCTGCACCTCGCCGCCGCTGAGCGTGCGGAGACTGCGATCGAGCGTCAGATAGCCGAGCCCCACGGACTCAAGATACCCGAGTCGCGAGCGGACCTGATCGAGCATCATGCGTCCCACGGCCCGTTCGTGCTCGGTGAGTTCGAGCAGCCGGAAATGTTCGACGGCGTCGCTCACTTTCAAGGCGCTGATCTGGGCCACTGACAGCCCGCCGACTTTAGTCGCCAAGGCCTCGGGCTTGAGCCGACGACCGTGACAGTCGGGACAGACTCGATAGCTGCGCCACCGGCTCAGGAACACGCGGATGTGCATCTTGTACTTGCGTCGTTCGAGCCAGGTGAAGAACCCGTCGAGACCGCCGAATTCGCGTTCCTTGACCCCGTGCGTGATCAGGGCCCGATGCCGGTCGTTGAGTTGGTGAAACGGCACGTCGACCGGCAGATCGTAATCCTTGGCCAGGGCGAGGAGTTCCTGCAACTCATGGGCATATGCCGGCGAGTTCCACGGGGCGATCGCACCTTCGCGCAACGTTTTGTTCGGGTCCGGCACGATGAGGTCGAAATCGGTATCGACCACGTTGCCAAAACCTTCGCAGGTCGG
Source organism: Planctomycetaceae bacterium (assembly GCA_016794255.1). Lineage (GTDB taxonomy): Bacteria > Planctomycetota > Planctomycetia > Pirellulales > PNKZ01 > JAEUIL01. Next base: position 3,933 of record JAEUIL010000870.1, read on the forward strand.
ACAAGCGCCGATCGGGCTGTTGAAGCTGAACAGCCGTGGCTCTTGCGCAGGGTAATCGATCCGGCAATCTTCGCAGCGCAGGCGATTGCTCCAGCCCAAGCGTCGCCAGACCGAGCCGTCGACTTTGACCAACGTGCCGGGCGCGGCGGACTCGGTGGTCGCGCGGTGCTCGATGAGCGCCACGCAAGCGCCGTCGCCACGCCGAAACGCGGTCTCGATCGAGTCACGCTGCCGCTGATCGCTGGCCCCGCCGGCGGTGAGCCGATCGACCACGACGAACCGTTCGGCTCCCGGTGCCTCGGCCATGGCATCCGCCAGCGAGGTTTGTTCGAGATGCAACAAACGTTCACCGATGATGACCCGCAGGAAGCCATCTTCGCGCAGCGACTGGTTGAGTTCGGCGGGATTGACGACCGTCTCGGGCAACCGGAACGTGACCAGAAACCGGGTCCCGGCGGGGAGCGCTGCCAGCGCCAGGGCCACGTCCTCGGGCGAGTCGTGTTTCACCGGCCGACCGCAGCCGTAGCAGAACACGCGACCGATTTTGGCGTAGAGCAGGCGGAGATAGTCGTTCGTTTCGGTCACCGTGCCCACGGTCGAGCGGTTGGACCGGCTGGGGTTACGAGCCGCCACGGCCACCGCGGGGGGCAGACCGTCGATCCGGTCGGCGGCCGGTTTCTCAAGCCGTTCGAGGAATTGTCGCGTGTAGGCCGAGAAGGTCTCGATGTAGCGGCGTTGCCCCTCGGCATAGAGCGTGTCAAAGGCCAAGCTGCTCTTGCCGCTGCCACTCAGACCGCAAAAGACGATCAACTGTCGGTGGGGTAGATCGAGATCGACGCGGCGAAGGTTATGCACCTCGACTCCGCGCAGCGAAATGACTCGACGACTCACGACCGACCGACTCCCTGTGAACACTTGGCACCCATGTCGCAACTCGTCATCCTAGACCAACGCGCCGACCCGGGCCAGAGGCGCGAGCCCCGTGGCTGTGCTCTCGCATTGCTCGTGGAACCTGGCCTGCCTAGAATTCCGGCGGAGATAACCGGCATGCGATTGGCGTGCCGCGATGATCGTGGGCCATGCGAAGACAGGATGACGGTTCGGTGATGGAGATCTACGCCGACGACCCTGAGTTCAGCAAACTGCGGGCTGGCCGTGAGGATATCGATCTCATCGGAGCCATGCTCGAGATCGATCGCGAGATACACCCGGGGCTCGACGAACGGGCGGTCCGCGACGAACTGCGGCGGATCGGCGATCAGGTGGCCGATGCTTTGGCCGTCGAACCGCATGGCGGCGTGCTCTTTCGTCAGTTGCAGATCGTCAGCCGGGTCCTGCATCGCGAGCATGGGCTGTGCGGCGATCTGGATAACTATTACGACCCGCGCAATAGCTACTTGCACGAGGTGCTCGCGCGTCGGCGCGGGATACCCATCACGCTGTCGATCGTCTATCAGGCGGTGGCGGTTCAGGCGGGGCTGCCCGTGTATGGCGTGGGTGCGCCGGGGCACTTTGTCGTTGGTTGCGAGATGGAGGGTGAGCTGTGGTATGTCGACCCGTTCGCGCTCGGCGAGGTGCTGAGCTTCGAGGAGTGTCGGCGGCGTATCGAGCGGAACCTGGGACAGGCCGAATCGCTGGGAATTGAGCATTTTCAGCCTGCTTCGCCGCGAGAAATCATGCTCCGCGTACTGCGGAATCTAAAGACCGCGCTGGCCGGCATCAACGATTGGCCGCGGTTGCTGCTCATTCAAAAGCGGCTCACCTGGTTATTGAACGACGAGCTGCACGAGGTGCGTGACTTGGGGCTCGTTTATCTGCGCCTGGCCGACGCTCGCGCCGCGCTGCGTTACCTCGAACAGTTCAACGCCGAGTGCGCTGTCGATGACGAACGACAAGCGATCGCGCCGTACTTGAAGACCGCGCGACGGATGCTCGCCGAGTTGAATTGAAGTGGCGGTTGCAGCGCGCCACGTGGATGAAAGTTGATCGTGCGAGCAAAGTTCTCTTGCAACACTGCATGACCGCAGTTAAAGTTGAAGCAGGTGAACATCAGGCGGAGCCTGGCGTACATCGGACCTCAAGGTCGACGGCTGAACGGTCTCTGCGTTGGAGATTCGAACGGCGCTGGGAGTCGTTTCCTTGAGGTTTTTTTATGCGCGGAGGAAGCGGTAGAAGAGGTGAGTAAGTGAGTAAGTAAAAGCTGAAAGCTGACTAAAAGTCACATCGGTCGGCGGCTCGCTTGCGGTTTCGCGCTCACGTGGCGACCGCGGCTCACATACTCTCCGCAGCCAACCACCCCGTGCTAAAGGCGGCTTGGAAGTTGTAGCCGCCGATGTAGCCGTCGAAGTCGAGAATCTCGCCCGCCAGATACAGGTTCGGCACGAGCTTGCTTTGCATGGTGCGCGAGTCGACTTCGTCGAGCGATACGCCCCCCGCGGTCACCTCGGCCTTTTCAAACCCGCGACTGCCGTTGGCAATCACCGGGGCTCCTTTGAACTGCTCGATCAACCGGGCGCGTTCGAGCTTGCTGAGTTCCGACAAACGTCGATCGTGCGGCACCTCGGCGTGAGTGAATAGATACTCAAGCAAGCGTCGCGGCACGACCTCGGGCAGCACGCCGATCACGAGCTTCTTGCCGTCGCTGACCGTCGCTTGACGGAGTCGCTCGTCGAGTTCGCCGGGCGTCGTGTCCGGCACAAAGTCGATTAACAGCCGCAAATCGCGAGGATTTGGCGAGCTGGTGATCGCCCGACTAACATCGAGAATCGCCGGACCCGTGAGCCCGAAATGGGCAAACAGCACCGCGCCGCGACGTTCGATGAGCACACCCGGCGGCAACGCGCGACGTTTCCCCTTCGCGGGAGTGCCGAGCAATCGCGGATCGACCACGCGAACCATCGCGTCGGGGATGGTGATGCCGGCCAGCGACTTGACCCATTCTTGATCGGTGGTCAACGGCACGAGCGCAGGCCGCGGCGGTCGAATGGTGTGCCCCAGTTGAGCCAGCCAGCGATAGCCATCGCCCGTGGTGCCGCAGCCGGGGTAGCTTTTGCCGCCGGTCGTGACCAAGACCTTGGCCGCGTTGAGCGTGCGAAGCTCGGTGACCACGCGAAAACCATCGCCCGTGGGTTCGATGCCCTGCACAGCTTCGCCCAAAGCCAACTCAGCCCCGCACCGATGCAGTCGTCGCACGAGAGCGTTGACCACGTCGAGAGCTCGATCGCTGCTGGGAAAAATCTTGCCGTAGGCTTCGATCTTGGTCGGGACACCCTCGGCATGAAACAGCTCGACCAACTCGCGTGGTCCCAGAGCCGCAAGTGGCGAATGCAAAAAATTTCCGGCCGAGCCGAATGCGGCGATGATCCCGCGAGCATCGCAATGATGCGTGAGATTGCAACGCGTGCCGCCTGAGATGAGGATTTTGACCCCGGGCTTGCGGTTCTTCTCGACGAGCAGCGTGCGTTGGCCGCGCTCGGCGAGTCGGGCCGAGGCCAAGAGCCCCGCGGCTCCGGCGCCGATCACGATCGCGTCCCAGTGGTCGGTCATCAGAAAAGGCAGGTGTGTAAGTGAGTAGGTGAGTAAGTGGTTAGAGACTGTACCAGTCGAGGATCGTGTCGCTGTGGTGTTCGATCAGAATGGCTAAGAGTAGCAGAAACGTGAGGCTCATGAGTACCGTCCAGAGGCCGTAGAAGCGAAAGAGCCATTGCAACCGCGGCGGATGAATCGCGAAGAGAAACACGCCCACCTGTTCGATAGTCCACATGGTGAGACCCGCGAGTAGCGTCAGGCCCGCGAGCAAACCGCTGCCGACGCTCGGGCGAAAGACAAACAGGGCCGCAGAGGCAAGAAACACGACGATCGACCCCCAGGTGAGTACCGCCAAGCCGGGCCAACCTATCCATGCCGAGCCGGCACCCGGACAGAGCCACGAGCGGACGAACGCCTGCATACGCAGCTTCGACTCGACGGCGGACGGGGGCTGGTGAGTTGTCGCGGGAAGCGGGTCCATCGACATCGTGCGGCTCACGCCTGGGGCCAAAACTGGGCGAAGATCAGCCCGACGATCAGCGCGTAGCCGATCGACTCGATGACATGCCCCACGATGCGGTTCTGGAACCAAATCGAGTGTTGCACGATGGCCGTGAGAAACGTAAGCAACCCGGCCGTGGCGAAGAAGCGAAACACGGTCAGAAAATCTTCGCCCGGCTTGAGCGCGATCGTGCCAAGGTATGCGAGGCAAAAGCTACTCACGAGAAACGCGACCAACGTCAGCCCCAGATTGCGGCCCATGTTGTGACCATCGAACACGGTGATCACGCCGCACGGCCCTGTCTTCATTTTCTCTTGCAAGGCGGGACTCTTCATCTCCTCGGGCGACCCGGCCGTGGGAAACATGTAGCTTTGACCGCGCACCAATCGACCATCGCGGACCGCTTGGATAAACGCGTCCTCGTCGGGCATCTTCAGCCAATCTTGCTTGTGCAGTTGCAGCACCATCCACGACAGAAAACTGGCAAAGAACAACGCCACGCCGGAGAGCACGATCGGCAACCACAAGCTGAGCAACATGGCACTTCTCCCGACAAAAAGACACGCCCCAGACAACGAGTTCACTCGGGCGGACATCTTAATCCAAGTGCCGACATCGGCCTATGCGAGATCGTTTGCGGGGCGGGGAGTGCGGTGGATCGCTGACGATGGGAAGGTAAGGGGACGCGGATGAACGACGATGAACACGGATGAACGCAGATGACGGAGGTTGGTTGAGGGATAATGCCCGGGAGATTGGTGAAGCCCAAGGTTTCTGGACAGGGCTTAGACGGGACTGGAGACCCGTCTTACAGAAGAACTTGTGAAAACGCTACTCACCCTAAACAAACACGTCTGGTCTGCGTTCATCCGTGTTCATCGTCGTTCATCCGCGTCCTCTTACCTCGCCATCGTCACCGACTCGCGTCCTGCCGATAGTTCGCCTTCCACACCCGCAATACGTTCTCGCCGAGCACCTTGCGGATCGTCTCGTCCGAGTGACCGCGCTGCACCATGCCGATCGTGAACAACGGCCAATTCGTCCAGGCGATACTCTGGGTGGCTTCCGAGCTTTCGCGGAACTCGAATGGCGGCCAGAGATGCTCCCAACGGGCACCTTGCAAACTGAGCGAACGACCGTCGGGCCGTTTGCCAATCTTGGCCCGTTCGGTCGTGTCGTTGCGTGACGAGTACGCGATGTCGGTCCCCATCGCGACATGGTCGGCGCCGAACTTCTTGATCGCGTAG
>JAEUIL010000939.1 GCA_016794255.1 Planctomycetaceae bacterium
CCGTCGTCTTCGACTTGACTTTGTAGTTGGCCAGAATCTCGTTACGAATCATGCTGTATTGCTGTTCGATCAGGTCGCCGTTGACGCTCGTATCCGACTCGGGGTTGAAGCCTGGAAAGGCGAACAATAGATGCTGAATGAACCGCTTTTTGTTCGAGTAGTCCAATTCGCCATTAGCGTTGGTCTCAGCAAATGCGGGGGGATACTCGCGCGTCCGCTCCTTGTAAGCGTTCAGCGCCTGACTCAGTTGGTCAATCTCGATAAAGACCGCTGCCTGCCGGGCCTTAGAAAGTGCCATCCGAACTGCCGCGGTTCCCAAGCCCGCGAGCATCCCGATGATCGCGATCACGATCAGCACTTCGACCAACGTAAAGGCGGTCCGACTCCAGGGGGCCCGTTTCATAGTTCGCTCCTTGCAAGACACGGTTATTCCTCCCACCGCGCGACCGACATCCGTCGGACCTCTCTCGCGGCGATCTCTGTTTTTTGGCAACGCTCGACGAATCGTTACGACAACTTCTGAATCAAGCTAATCAGCGGCAGGAACAACGCGATCACGATGAAACCCACCATCAAGCCGAGCACGATGATCAGCAACGGTTCGAGCAAACTGACCAGACTCTCGGTCAACACCGCGACCTCTTCGTCGTAGTTGTCGGCCACCTTGTACAACATCGTGTCGAGTTCGCCGGTCTCTTCGCCGACGTCGACCATGTTCACCACCAAGTCGTCGACGACCCGACGATTCATACGCATCAGGTACAACAAAATGCCAATCCCGGGCACGAAGAATGTCCAGAAGAACAAGGCCACCAGATTGAACTTCGGCCGCGAGTATTCCTTCATCGGCTTAGCAATCGATTCACCCTCGCGAATCGACTCGTAAATCTTGCCGTACATGTACTCGAACATCGCATTGTTCGACGTTTCGCGCGTAATGTTGAGCGCTTCGAGAATCGGCACACCGCTGGCGATGAGCGTTCCCAACGTGCGCGTCGTTCGCGCCGTGATGTTCTTTTCCACAATCTGACCGGCGATCGGCACTTTGAGTGAGAACAAATCCCAACCAAACCGACCGGCGCGGAACTTGCGCACCAGTTTGACAAACAACCAAATGCTCATCGGCACCAGCGGAATCAGGTACCAGTTGTCCTGCACCCAGTTCGACATCGCGATCAACCACAGCGTCATCGCTGGCAGTTCAGCATCGAAGTCTTTGAAGATCTGAATGAACTGCGGCACGATCTGGTACATGATGAAGACCAAGATGCCGGTCGCGACCGTGATCACCATGATCGGATACACCATCGCCCCTTTGACTTTGCGTTTGAGTGATTGGCTCTTTTCCATGAACTCGGCCAAGCGGCGCAAGATCACTTCCAGCGCACCGCCCGCTTCGCCGGCTTTGATCATGTTCACGTATAGTCGGTCGAACGCCTTGGGCTGTCGTGCCATCGACTCCGACAGCGTCGAACCGCTTTCGATGTCGTCGCAAATGTCGATCAATGCGTTCTTGAGCCGACTCGGCTTCTGCTGGGTTTCGAGAATTCGCAGGCTGCGAAGAATCGGCAGGCCAGCGTCCTGCAAAATCGACAACTGTCGCGTGAACATCGACAATATCTTCGTCGGCACACCGCCGAGCACGAACGACTTGCCTTTGCCGCCGGTGCGAGCCGCGGTCGCCTTTTTCGCTTTCTTGACCGAGATCTTCGTGACGTAATAACCCATCTGACGAATCGTCAGTTGGGCTTCAGCCTCGTCCGCCGCATCGACGACGTCGGTGACTTGCTGACCACTCGCGTCCATCGCTTCGTATTGAAACGTCGGCATAACTCAAACTCCCGTCGGTCGTAATCTCAAGTCGGCGGGCAAGCACCCTGATCGTCCGCCGCTCGGTGTTTTGTTACGGTTCAGACCTGTTCATCACGCTTCTTGAATTGTCTCACGCACCACTTCTTCAACTGTCGTGGTTCCGGCAAAGGCCGCTTCCATGCCGGCGTCGCGCAGAGCCACCATCCCGTAGTTCCGCGCGCGCTCGCGAATCTCGTCGGTCGACGCGTTGCGCATAATCATGTCGCGAATCTCGTCGTTCATGACCATCAACTCGAACAACCCGACACGTCCGCGGTAGCCCGAGTTGTTGCAGTTCTGGCACCCACGACCGCGGAAGAACCGCTTCGACGCCACTTCCGCCGCCGACAGTCGCAACTCGGCAAGCATGTCGTTGTTCGGCCGGGTCTCTTCTTTGCATTTGGGGCAAATCCGTCGCACGAGTCGCTGTGCCAAAATGCCTTCGACCGTGGCCGTGATCATGAACGGCGGCACGCCCATGTCGCGTAGCCGCGTGATCGTGCTCGGAGCGTCGTTCGTGTGCAGCGTGCTGAACACCATGTGGCCCGTGAGCGACGCTTGAATCGCAATCTCGGCCGTCTCGGTATCGCGAATCTCGCCGACCAAAATCACGTCGGGGTCTTGCCGCAAAATCGCTCGCAACGCCGAAGCAAACGTGTTGCCAATCGACGAATCGATCGGCACCTGCACGATACCGTCGATGTCGTACTCGACCGGGTCCTCGGTCGTGATCAGCTTGTCTTCCATCTTGTTGAGTTCCGACAGCGCCGAGTAGAGCGTTGTCGTCTTGCCCGAGCCCGTGGGACCGGTCACGAGCACGATGCCGTTCGGCTTGTCGATCAACTCACGGAAGCCGCGCAGCGTCTCGGGATTCATGCCGATCGCGCCCAGGTCGAGATTGACCACGCCGCGATCGAGCACCCGCATCACGACGCTCTCGCCGAACATCGTGGGGAGCACCGACACACGCAGATCGACCGGATGGCCCGCGACGTTCAACTCGATACGGCCGTCCTGCGGCAGCCGGCGCTCGGCAATATCGAGATTGGCCATCACTTTGACGCGCGTCGTGATCGCAAACGCCAAGTGAGCTGGCGGCGGCACCATCTCGTACAACACGCCGTCGCTCTTGATGCGAATCTTGAACTCGGTCTCGAACGGTTCGAGGTGAATATCGCTGGCGTGATCTTTGATCGCCAGCAGCAACACCATGTTCAACAGCTTTCGCACCGGCGCACTCTCAGCGAGCGCTTCGGCACTTGTCAAATCCACCGCGCCCTGTCCGGCCGAATCGAGCGCCTGAGAAAGCTCTTTGTCCTGCTCCAACTCGTCGATGATCGACTCGACGCTCTCACTCGTCGAGTAGTAACGCTCGAGCGCTTTGGTGATGTCCTTGGACGTGGCGACCACGGCCCGGACGTCGTAGCCAAGAAAGTTACGGAGTTCGTCGAGAATCGCAAACTTTTGCGGATCGCACATCGCGATCGTCACGGTGTTGTCCCGAAACGCGATGGGAACGACGCGATACAAGTTCGCCATCGGTTCGGTGATATGCGCCAACACCTCGGGCGTAATCACGAACTCACTCAAGCTAATAACTTGCAGATGAAACTGCTCGGCCAAGCACTCGGCCACCTGCTCGTCGCTAACAAATCCCAGCCGCTCGCCGATCTGCCCGATCAACTCGCCGGGATTCTTCTTCTGTTCATCGAGCATGGCCTCGAGCTGATCGCGCGTGATCAGCTTGCGCTCGATAAAGATTTGGCCGATGCGACGATATGCCATGACAGACGCCTGACGTAATCTTGCACTCCGCCGGTAGCCCGTACGATGAGCGATGAGGTGAATCGATCGCAGGCGTGGCGAGTGCTTGACAAGTTAATCGGAACGAACTTCAGCGTAGTGGCTCGGCGCAAGACCTGACCACAACGCTTGCGACCTCACGTCGACCGAGGCGAGAACTCACCGTCGATCCGCAGGGTCGCCACGGACTTCTTCCTTGAAAAATATCGTTATTCCTGAACCGCTTTGGATTCATCCGGCAAGCCACGTTCGGCCCGTTGGATGCGTTGCATCAAGTCGTCGGGATTCGCCGCCTTGACCAACACTTCCTCTTTGGACGACAGACCATCGCGGAAGATGCGGAACAAGTGATCGTCGAGCAGTTGCATGCCGAGCTTGGCACCCGTCTGAATCGACGAGTTGATTCGGAACGTCTTGTTTTCGCGAATCAGGTTCGCGATCGCCGGTGTGACCACGAGCATCTCGTACGCCGCAACTCGGCCACCCTTGATCCGTGGCAACAACGTCTGCGACAACACGCCAATGATCGACGTCGACAACTGCACGCGAATCTGTTCTTGCTGATTCGTGGGGAACACGTCGATGATGCGGTTGACCGTGCCTTGAGCACCGGTGGTGTGCAGCGTGCCGAACACCAAGTGCCCCGTCTCGGCGGCCGTGATCGCCGCTTCGATCGTTTCCAAGTCACGCATTTCGCCCACCAGGATCACGTCGGGATCTTGCCGCAATGCCCGGCGAATCGCCTCGGCAAAGCTCGGCACGTCAACGCCGATCTCGCGCTGATTCACCGTCGACATCTTGTGCGGATGCTGGAATTCGATCGGATCTTCGATCGTGATGATGTGATGGTCGACGTTCTCGTTCAGATAGTTGATCATCGCGGCCAAGCTGGTCGTCTTGCCAGACCCCGTCGGCCCGGTGACGAGAAACAGCCCGCGCGGACGCATGATCAAGTCTTTGACGACCCGCGGCAGTCCGAGGTCTTCCATCGACATGAACTTGTTCGGAATCTGTCGCAGCACCATGCCGATCTTGCCGCGCTGCTTGAACACCGACACGCGGAACCGGGCCTGATCGCCAAAAGCGAAACCGAAGTCGCTGCCACCGCGCTCTTGCAGTTCGGTCTGACAACGGTCCGGCGTGATGCTTTTCATCAGGCCGACGGTGTCGTCTTCCGTGAGCGACTTGGTCTCAAGCCGACGCATACGACCGTGCAAACGCACCACCGGGGGCTGCCCCACGGATAGATGGAGGTCGCTCACCCCTTGGTTGACGACCGTCTGCAGCAGTTTGTCGATGAGAACCGTTCCCATGTCGTTTGCCTTTCGATTGGATTGTTCGAGAAGTAGTTGCTCGAGTGCAAATCGAGCCGTCGAAATCATTTGGGGCCTTACCGACCCGGGGTTCGCCGGTGATCGTCGACCGCAGCGCAGGATAGCCGAGCACACTCGGGCAATTTCCATCTTAAGCTGCCTTGGGTTACAGCAGCCGGTCCGATCGGAAAGTCCCCGGGCGGGCGGCGATCGTCGACTAATCGTCTTCCGTCCGCTTCGTTATCCGCATCACCTCTTCCAGGGTCGTGATACCGCGCATCGCCTTGTCGATCCCGTCGCGATAGAGCGTCTTCATCCCTTGAGCGATCGCCACTTTACGGATGTCCTGGGCACTCGCCCCCTGAAAGGAGAGCTCTCTAACCCGCGCCGTCATCATCATCAGCTCATATATCCCCAACCGACCCCGGTAGCCCGTCTTACTACAATTGCCACAACCCTTCCCCTTCATGAAGGTGGCTTTGACAGCGGTCTCAAAGGGTATTCCGGCCGCTTCGAGTTGCGCGTCGGTCGGTCGTTGTGGCTGCTTACATTTCGGGCACACGACACGGACCAGCCGTTGGGCGAGAACCGCAATGACGCTACTTGCCACCAGATAGGCGGGTACGCCCATGTCAACCATGCGTGTAACGGCACCGGGCGCATCGTTCGTGTGTAGCGTACTGAGTACCAAGTGTCCAGTCAGAGAGGCTTGAATTCCCATCTCCGCCGTCTCACTGTCCCGCATCTCACCTACGAGAATGACGTTCGGGGCCTGACGCAGCATGGCCCGAATGATCCGGGCAAAATCGAGCCCAATCGAGTGCTTAACTTCTACCTGATTGATGCCTTGAAGATAGTATTCCACCGGATCCTCGGCCGTGATGATCTTCTTATCAGGCCGATTCAGGTCGTTGAGCGCAGCGTAGAGCGTAGTCGTCTTTCCCGAGCCCGTGGGGCCCGTGACCAGGATGATTCCATTCGGCCGGCGGACCAATCCGTTAAAGGTCCGGAAGTCGTCGTCGGCCATCCCGAGCTGCTTCAAACCAATCTTGATGTTGTCCTTGTCGAGCAACCGCATCACGATCGACTGCCCATGATTGGTGGGAAGCACGCTCACGCGCAGGTCGAGCTCCTTCTTGGGCATCGTGACCTTGATCCGCCCATCCTGGGGGCGTCGTCGCTCGGCGATGTCGATCTTGGACAGAATCTTCAGGCGCGAAATAACGGCATTCTGCAGCCGCTTGGGAACCGAGTCGCGCTCTTGGAGCACACCGTCAATCCGGTACCGGACCCGTACCCGATCCTCGAACGGCTCGATATGAATGTCCGAGGCCCGCATCTGGACCGCCTCGGTAATCATCAACTGCACCAGCCGGATGATGGGGGCGCTGGTCTCGTCGACCTTTTCCCCCTCCCCCTCGAGCCCCTTCATATCGTCCGACTCGGTCGCGGCGTCCTCGAACATCGACTCGCCTGTCCCGCCGTCGAAACTGTAAATGCGGTTGATGGCGGCGGTGATCGCGTCCTTCGGGGCAATCGCGATGTTGACTCGACGGTTGAGAATGAACCGTAAGTTGTCCAGTAGATCGAGGTTATGCGGATCCGAGACCACGACCGTCACCGCGTCGGCCGTGACCGAGTGCGGAAAGATCGTGTGTTCTCGGGCGACCGCCTCGGG
>JAEUIL010000804.1 GCA_016794255.1 Planctomycetaceae bacterium
AAACAAGTTGAGCTTGGCCGGGGCAAGGATTTCCACCAAGTCGGCCGACCGACGAACGTGCATCCTACGCGTCCTGTGGTCCAGAGACAGACATCGGAACCGAGACGGGTGCCGCATCGCTGCTGGCGCAACGATCACCACTTTCCCACGCGGCCATGGCCGACGAACGACACCGCACCATCCGAACACCAGGAACAGAAAGGTGTCGGCCGGGGGTCAAAAGCCACGCGGACTAGATCACTATGAAATCGCGACGAGACCGCTTCTTCGACGATCCGACGTCACGGATAGGTCAGACAAGAACCAACGCTTGATCGCCAGCATGCGAACGATAGCTGACACCACCGGGATGCTAGATTTTTGCATCGGAAACGTCAACGCGAATCTAACAAGATTTCAAACTACACAAGCTGCGGCGAACAGCGAGACACGTGATCTGGGGCACGTTGAACACTGCGAATCGAAACGAATGCTGCCCTTAGATAAACGTCCATCTCCGGCATACGTGGCTAATCTCGGTCATCGCCGATAGGATGAGCGTGAAATCCTGGAGACGCTGGGCGAGCTGGATAGCTTTCTTGAGGAATCGTTGGATGCCAATTGTCTTTGTGCCGGTGCAAATGCGCGAACTCACCGGCGGTGTGGATCGATTCGAGGTCACCGGCGAGACGTTGCGACAGGCGCTGCGGTCGCTCGACGAGCAATGTCCGGCGCTCGTGGCGCGACTGCGCGATGGCGACGGAATCGCGCCCGGTTTGGCGGTGTCGATCGACGGAGCCTTTGCCGCGCGGGGACTGTTGGCCAAGGTCGGGCCGCGGAGCGAGATCCATTTTCTACCCGCGATCGGCGGCGGCTGAGCGATCGGCCGTGCGGTGGAACGGACATCGCGATCCATTTATACTCGTGGCATGTTTTGCCGCTCCGCTTTGCCCGCCGAGTCCGCGATGACGCCGCGATTGTTTCTCCTGTGTGGGTTGATCCTGTTCGCCACGCTGTTTGGCTCGGCCGAGGCGGCCGACTCGGTCGACTTTGCGAAGCAAGTCGCCCCGGTCTTGGCGACACGTTGCGCGGGCTGTCACGATGGGCTCGAAAAGAAGGGGGGACTCGACCTCACGCAGCGAGCCACGCTCCTGGCCGGTGGCGAAAGTGGACCGGCTCTCGTGACGGGCGATGTCGACAAGAGTTTGCTGTGGCAGCGCATCGCAGCCGACGAGATGCCGCCGAAACACCCGCTCCCCGTCGCTGAGAGAGCCATCCTTAAGACGTGGATCCAGCAAGGTGCCCCGTGGCAGGGCGGAACCCTCGATCCGCTGGCGTTCACGTCCGATCAGCGCGCCGGCTATGACTGGTGGTCGTTGCAACCAGTGCAGTTGCCGCACGTGCCACCGCTGTCGAAGTGGGCTCGTACTCCGATCGACGCCTTCGTCGAACAACGGCTCTCCGCCGCGAAACTCACGCCATCGCCGGCCGCCCCTGCCCGCACGCTCATCCGGCGGATGTTCTTCGATCTCATCGGACTACCGCCGTCGCACGAGGAGTTAGCCAACTGGGAAACAAAGCTGAACGCAGAAAGCCAAAAACAGGGGAGCGCTGATCTCCGCACCAGCGCAGCTTTCAGCTCTCCGCTTTCAGCTTTAGTCGATGATCTGCTCGCGCGGCCCCAGTATGGCGAGCGTTGGGCTCGGCACTGGCTCGATGTCGCCCGGTTTGGCGAGAGCCAAGGGTTTGAGCGAGACCGACTGCGCACGAACTCGTGGCGCTATCGCGATTGGGTCATCGCCGCGTTGAACCGTGATCTGCCGTATGACGAGTTCGCGCGGCTGCAACTGGCGGGCGATGTGCTCCAGCCGGGCAACCCCGACGCTCTAATCGCGACCGGCTTTCTCGTCGCGGCACCATGGGACGAAGTGGGGCACAAGCAGCAGAGCGCCGCCATGCGGGCAGTCGTGCGTCAGGACGAACTCGAAGATCTCGTCGGCACCGTCGGTCAAACCTTTTTAGGCCTCACCGTGAATTGCAGCCGTTGCCACGATCACAAGTTCGATCCGATCCGGCAGCGCGAATACTATCAGTTGTGCGCGGCGTTAAGTGGCGTGCGACATGGCGAACCGCCACTGTCGGCCGATCATGCGGCGTCGCTCGATTCGCAACGGGCACCGCTCGACCAGCGTCTTAAAGCCGTGCAAGCTCGCTTGATGGCCCTTGAACAACCGCATCGCGAGCGGATCCTGGCCGCACGTCGCCAGCGTCGTGAACGACTGACGCCGCCGAAGCCGATCGCCGCCTGGGATTTTCAGCACGGGCTCGCCGACACGGTGGGCGATCTCGATTTGGAACTGGTCGGCGACGCGCGGCTCGAAGACGGTCTGCTGCGGCTCGCCGGCAACGGGTACGCCGTGTCGTCAACCATGAAACGAGCGTTGGGCGAGAAAACGCTCGAGGTCGCCGTACAGTTGGCGAACCTCGATCAGCGCGGCGGCGGTGCCATGTCGATCGAGATGTCAAATGGCGATCGGTTCGACGCCATCGTCTACGGCGAGCGCGAGCCACGACGTTGGCTCCCCGGCAGCGAAGGTTTCTCGCGGACGAAAAACGTCGAAGGGGAACTTGAAACCGCTACCAAGTCTTTCGTGCAAGTGGCGATCGCGTATCAGACCGATGGCAACGTGACGGTCTACCGCAACGGTCTGCCGTATGGCGCGACCTACAAGAGCCGCGAGTTGCACACGTTCAAGGCCAACGCGACGCATGTGCTGCTCGGCCTGCGGCACTTGCCCGCCCAGCCAGGCAAGATGTTGCAAGGTGCCATCAAATTGGCTCGCCTCTACGATCGGGCTTTGGGTGCCGACGAGATCGCGGCCTCGGCCGGTGTCGAGTCGACCGCCATCGCCGAGCGTGATTTGCTTGCCGCTTTGAGCGAAGCGGAACGCTCCGAACGCGACGATCTCCGCTTTGAAGCCGAGCAACTCGTCGAAGCACTCGATCGAGTCGCCGATCGCAAAGTGTATGCCGTCGCAGCACAATCGCCCGAGCCGACGCATGTCTTGCATCGGGGCAATCCGAACGACCCGCGCGAACAAGTGTCGGCCGCCGCAATCGCGTCGCTGGTCGGTGATCGCTCGCAGGTGAAGCCGCTCGCGCTCGACGCCACGGACGCCGAACGTCGTCGCTGGCTCGCCGCGTGGATCACGAGTCGCGACAACCCGCTGTTCGCGCGGGTGATCGTGAATCGCTTGTGGCAGCATCACTTCGGCCTCGGTCTGGTCGACACACCCAACGACTTTGGTTTCAACGGCGGTCGACCGTCGCACCCCGAGTTGCTCGACTGGCTGGCTCACGAATTGATGACGCACAACTGGAGCTT
>JAEUIL010000086.1 GCA_016794255.1 Planctomycetaceae bacterium
CATTGCTCCCAACGCTGCGGGCGACATGTTCTACACCGACAATCAAGGTCCCTGGAACGGCTCGTGCAATCTCAAGCACATCAAGCCTGGCCGGTTCCTCGGACATCCCGACGGCAACAAGTGGTACGAAGCGTCGCCCAACATGGGCAAGGTCCCCGAGACGCCGACGAGCAACAGCCGTTGGCACATCGAGGCGGCCAAGATCCCCGAGTTGCTGCCGCCTGCCGTGTGGTTTCCGTATCCCAAGATGGGGCAGTCCGCGAGCGGCATCGCGACCGACATCAGTGCCGGCAAGTTCGGCCCCTTCGCCGAGCAGATGTTCGTCAGCGATCAATCGCACAGCACTGTGATGCGTGTCGCCTTGGAGAAGGTCAACGGTGAGTATCAAGGCGCGTGCTTCCCGTTCCGCGGCGGTTTCAGCTCGGGCAATCTGGCCATGAAGCAAACCGCCGACGGCTCGATGTTCATCGGCGGCACGAATCGTGGCTGGGGATCGCGCGGCCGGGAACCTTGGGCACTGGAACGGCTCATCTGGACTGGCAAGACGCCATTTGAAGTCCACACGATGAGCGTGCGGTCCGACGGTTTCGAGCTAAAGTTCACCGAGCCGGTCGATCCCAAGACCGCCGGCGATGCGGCGTCGTACAAGCTCGGCACGTACACGTACATCTATCAATCCAACTACGGCAGTCCCGAGGTCGATCACACGACGCCGACGATCTCGAATCTGACCGTATCCGCCGACGGCCGCACGGTCCGCATGAAGGTCGATGGCTTGCAGATTGGTCATGTGCACGAGTTGCACTTGGACGGCGTCCGTTCGGCAGCCGGCGTGCCACTGTTGCACAAAGAGGCGTATTACACGCTCAACTATCTGCCGAAAGAGTAGCGTCGCGTCGCCCCGGAGTGATTCCTGTGGGTTACACTGTGTGCCATGGCCACGTCTGCTTGACCATGTTCGCCGGTGAACCACATGTCCAGGAATCGCACGGTCATGAACCGCATACGCAGTCTCGCCCTCGTCACGTTCGTCGCTGCGCTATTGCTTACAACTTGGGTCGCGGCTCAGGACGCTCAGCCACTCGCCGACCCTCTTGCCCCGGTGCCGTTCAACACCCAGCCCGGCCCTGAGTATCAATTCGCCGCGCGACGTTTTCAGGGGGTGCCGGGTCTCGCGCGCGATCACAAATCGGGCCGGCTGTGGGCCACGTGGTTTTCGGGTGGTCGGGGCGAAGACCGCGAAAACTATGTCGTCGTGGTCACGAGCGGCGACGACGGTGCGACGTGGACCGAGCCCGTGTTGGTTGTCGACCCGCTGCCGAATGTGCGGACGTTTGACCCGTGTCTGTGGACCACGCCCGACGGTCGGTTGCTATTCTTTTACACGCAGAACGACGCCACGAAACATCTGCACGATGGCCGTTGGGGTGTTTGGTATTCGACCTGCGAGCACCCAGACCGGGCCGATTCATCGTGGACGCCGCCGCAACGGATCTGCGACGGGCTCATGCTCAACAAGCCCACGGTGCTGCGCGATGGCACGTGGCTGATGCCCGTGGCGAACTGGTACAACCGCGTTCATGGGTCTGGCGTCGTCCGCTCGACCGACCAAGGCCAGACCTTCACCTGGATCGGCGGAGCCCCGGGACGCAATGCCGATTGGACCGGTAAGACGACCGGCGGCGGCCTCGAGCACATCATCATTGAACGCAAGGACGGCACGTTGTGGATGCCGATGCGCATCGCCGACGGCTTGGCTGAGTCGACCTCGACGGATGGCGGTGTCACCTGGAGCCCGCCGGTCCGCTCGGCGATTGAAGGTCCTGGCGCGCGGTTTCACATGCGTCGCCTCAAGTCCGGGCGACTCTTGATGATCAATCATCTCGGCTTCTCGCGCGACTTGATGATCGTCGACCAGCGGAGTCATCTCACCGCGATGCTCTCAGACGAT
>JAEUIL010000144.1 GCA_016794255.1 Planctomycetaceae bacterium
ATCTCGCAGCGAATAGCCACGACAGCCTGCGGGTCGAACCGGGGATGACGGGACCGCTGCAGCAGCCAACGGCACCGGTGCATCGGGAGAGGGGAGCGGAGGTTGATCCACAAAACACCTAGCACACGCCCGGCGACAGAAGGGTCGCACTGATGGGTATCAGGCGGCGAATGGGTCGCGATGACAGCGTGTTGATCTGGGCCCCCGGATCGATCGAATTGTTTGCAGCCGCTGCGCGCGAGGCAAGTCCGCGCGCGACGAAAATCTGGCCGAACTCAATCGCCTCTAGAACCGATAAATCACTATGGATACAATCTTCGCTGCCTGCCCGATGTTGGTTCACCGAGGAGTTCACGCGTGCTTCACTTGCCGAATTCAGTCTTGGCTCCTCGCCACGGGTTGCCCCGCACCGGACCGTTGTCGCGACGAGGCTGGTTGTCGGTCGGTTCGTTGGCGCTTGGTGGATTAACGTTGCCCCGGCTCTTGCAAGCCGAACAACAAACGCGACCAGCGCGGCACAAGTCGATCATCATGATTTACTTGACCGGCGGACCGCCGCATCAAGACATGGTCGACGTGAAGCCCGAGGCCCCGGTCGAGATTCGCGGCGAGTTCAAACCGATCGCCAGCAAGCTGCCCGGCGTGCAGTTGTCGGAACTGATGCCGTGCGTCGCGGGGATGCTCGACAAGTTCGCGATCATTCGCTCGCTCGTCGGTGCCGAGGATCGTCACTCATCGTATCAATGCGTGACGGGACACACGTTCCGCGGCCCGCAGCCTCAAGGAGGTTGGCCCGAGATCGGTTCGGTACTGTCGAAGCTGCATGGACCGGTCGATCCCGCGATTCCGCCCGCGATCGATCTGTCGATGCCCATGGCGCACCAGCCCTACAATCTGCCGGGGCCCGGCTTCTTGGGCATGGCCCATACGCCGTTCAAACCGACGGGCGACGGCATGGCCGACATGGTACTGCAGAGCGAGATTGCGCCGGCGCGGTTGCACCAGCGCAGTCAGTTGCTCGCGGGTCTCGATCAGTGGCGACGCAAAATCGATCGCACCGCCCCGACCGCCGGACTCGACGAGTTCACGCAACAAGCGCTTGGTATTTTGACGTCGAGCCGGCTGGTCGAGGCGCTCAATCTAGAACGCGAGGATCCGCGCGTCCGCGCTCGCTACGGCCAAGACGATCCCAAAGTGCTGCCCTACTCGGATCTCGGCTATCAGGCGCACATGAGCAAGTTTCTCACCGCGCGACGGTTGGTCGAGGCGGGTGCCCGGTGCGTGACCGTATCGTTTGCGGACTTCGACTGGCACGGCGCGAATTTTAAGAACGGGCGGAAAGTGATTCCGCTGCTGGATCAGGGCTTGGCAGCGCTCGTCGCGGACCTGCATGAGCGCGGTTTGGATCGCGATGTGTCGGTGGTCGTATGGGGCGAATTTGGGCGCACGCCGAAAGTGAACGACAAAGCCGGCCGCGATCACTGGCCGCGCGTTGGCTTTGCGATGCTGGCAGGGGGCGGGCTGCGGACCGGTCAAGTCATCGGGGCGACGAATCGCTATGGCGAAGAGCCGATCGCCCGGCCGATCCATTATCAAGATGTGTTCGCCACGCTCTATCATCAACTCGGCATCGACCCGCTGACGACGATTGCCGATCTCGCCGGTCGCCCGCAAACGCTCAACGCCACGCGCGAGCCGATTCGCGAGCTGGTGTAATCACCTGTCGCGACAGCATCGCTAGCGACCGTCCCAGCGAGGACGCGCTAGCACGCCTGCGGCTGATCTCGTCTCAGCTGCGCCCCCTCGCTATACTTCGCCACCCATTGTTACCGACTGCGCTCACCTCTGGTGACGGCGAGGCCGAACTATCATGCGTGTCGAACCGACTGCCCGCTTTCGCATTCTCGCGTTGTTCGTGATCGGCTGCCTGCTCTTGGCGTTGATTCAACCGCAAGCGCCGGGACAGTTTCCCAATCAAGAACGAGCCGGGCAGTCGTTGCGTCTGCGCACGGTCGAGCCCGACCCGGCACAACAGCCCGCACAACCGCTCGTCGTTCCACAGCCGTCCGCTGAACCGTCGGTGCCGCGCGCGGCCGTGAAGCTCGAACCGCTGAGCTTTCTCGGTGTGCAGATCGGCGCGGCGACACTCGACGACGCGGCGACTGCTTGGGGAGCGCCCCAGAAATCGACGGCCCGCGACACGGTCGTCCAACAAACGTTCGCCGTCGAACCGTTTGATCGTATCGAGGCGACGTTCTATCGCGGCGTGTTACTCTCGGCCACGGTGGTGCTGCGTGATGGTTTGGCAATCGATGAAGTCGTGCGTCGGCTCGATCTGAGCGGCATCACGCCAGTTACGCTCCGCGATCTCAATGGTCGTGCATCGGGGCGTGGTTACCCCGAGCGCGGTGTGTCGTTATTGTTCGCCAATGCGGCGCAGCGTACCGTGCAAACGCTGATTCTCGATACGCTCGACGCGCAACCCTTTGTGCAACGGGCCGAACAACATCTGGATCGCGAACCGCATCGCGCGCTTGCCGACGCCCAGGCCGCGCTCGACGTAGATGATCGCTCCAGTCGAGCTTGGCGCATGAAGGTGCTCGCACTGTTGCGTCTTGATCGGGCCAAGGAAGCGGTCGCGGCCGCCGAGAAGGTCAAGGCGTTGGAGCCGGAGCAGCCGATTTCGCTGCTGTTGCTGGCCCGGGCACAACATGCGTTGGGCGAACATGACACGGCGACGGAAACGGCTCAACAGGGGCTAAAACTGGCGACCGATCGAGCCGAGTGGAAAGTGGCGGCGCTGGTGAGCCTGGGAGACGCGTATGTCGACGGCTCGGCTGCGGATGCACAGAAGGCGTTGACCTATTATCAACAGGCGGTCGCCGGGGCCGACGCGCTGCGTAACGATCCGTCCACCGAGATCCGGCAACTGGCCGCCGAAGCGTTGATCGACGCCCATCTCGGTGCCGCCGATGCGATCTCGCGCGCTCAGTGGCAGAACAAGCCGCAGGCGGTGAGCCGGTGGTTGGAACAGACTGTCAAGCTAGCACAAGAAGCGTATGCTCACGATCCCGACGCCCTGGCCGATGTGGCGTTTGCCGTCGGCGTGCGGGCTACCGACATCGCCACGCGACTCGAAGGGCAACTCGACGTGCGCTCGTGGGCCGAGGATTGCCGAGCGCTCGCCCATCAACGATTGGCCGGGGTCACGGACCCGGGCGACCGACGGTTGATGGTGCGTGAGTTGGTGACGGCTCTCGACAATGTCGCCCAGTCGGCCCAAAAGCGCCGCGAGCCCGAGATCGCCCTGCAATATGCCGAGCAAGCGGTCAAGACGTGGCAAGCGGCACTCGCCAAGCAAAGCGTGTCGCCCCGTGATCGTCAATTGCTCGGGCAGCTCAACTTCCGTGTCGGCTCTTGCTATGCGATTTTGAAACAAGATCACGAGCAGGCCGTGGCGTGGTTCGACAAAGCACGACCGGATCTGCAACCCGCCGGTCAACGAAGCGACGTTCGCGAGCCGGGCAAGCTGGGCGAAGCGTTGGTGAGCATGGCCGTCTCGTACTGGACCGTGGGCCAACAGCAGCCGGCGCTCGATTTGACCGAGCAAGGCATGTCCTGGATGGAGCAGGGAGTTGAGAACGGGGAGCTCGAACGGACGGCACTCAAGGTACCGCTGAATAATCTGGCCCGGATGCATCAGAGCCAGGGTCATGAGCAGCAAGCGGCCGAGTTCCAAGGGATGGCCAGCAAACTCGACGGCAAGCTGACCCGCTAGTCACCGTCCCCCACCTACTCACCTTTCTTCCCCACCTCGCTCAGCTATGTCAACTAGCTGACACCGCCGCCCCCTAAACTCACCGCCTTCTACTTTTCCCCGGGCGGGAGTCACGGCGGTGGATCGCACGAACCACTACGAATTAGCGTTCGAGGCGTTTTTGCGTTCGCGGCAGACGGCGTATGTGGCGGTGGACGAGGCTCGGCGCACGCTGATCGCCGACCGGTCGGTCAAGAGTCTCGACTTTATCGTTACCTCGAAACAGGGGCTGACCTGGCTGGTCGACGTGAAGGGGCGGCATTTTCCCAGCGGCTTGGGACGGCAGTACTGGAAGAACTGGTCGACGCGGGACGATTTGTTGAGTTTGGCCCAGTGGGAGCGGCTGTTCGGCGAGCAATTTCGGGGGTTGTTCGTGTTCGCCTACGAGGTCTGCGGCACGCGTTCGCCGCTCGAGGCCGAGGCGTTGTTCTCGTTTCGGGACAAAAGCTATGGATTTCTCGCTATCCGCTTGGAACAATATGCTTGCTTTGCCCGCACGATCTCGCCACGCTGGGATACGGTCGCGGTCTCAGCCCGGCGGTTTCGCGAGTTGGCCGAGCCGTTCGAGAGTTTGCTGTAACGAGTTCGCTCGGTTTTCGTCATCTGTTGAGAGTTGGTGAACCATGCTGTTCGGACGTCGCCTGCTGGGGCAACTTCGTCATTGGCTGCCCGTGTGGGTGCTGGCCATTCTGCTCGCGATGCCGTCATTGGCAGCCGCGCAAGGCAAGAAAGGCAAAAATGAGGAAGAAGCCCCGGAGCGCAGCTACTCGATGCCGTATGTATTCGTCGTCACGCTGATCGCCCTGGGCGTAGTCGTGACCTGCATGCCGGTGCAGCGCGAGCCGGGGAACCTCGATCGCGACTTGGCCTAGGCCGGTGCCGGTTCCCACAATCAGGCGGTGTTTAGGGGCTTACTTCGCCACATTCGTGCCGACGATTCGCGCTGCCGCTTGCTCGGCACTGCGCACGCACTGCGGAATCCCCACGCCGCGATAAGCGTTCCCCGCCAGCGCCAAGCCGGGAATGGCTTTCACTCGGTCTTCGATCTGCGCGACGAGTTCGAGATGTCCCAAATGATACTGCGGCATCACGCCATCCCAGCGGCGAATCTTGAACACTTCAAACTCGCCGCTCAGGCCCAGTAGTTCGGTCAGTTCACGGGTGACGACGCTGCGTACTTCGTCGTCGGGCCATTGGAGTACCTCGGGCCGAGTCGCGCCCCCCATGAACACGCGCAGCAACACGCGGTCGTCGCTCGCCCGGCCGTCGTATTTCTGACTGCTGAAACTGACCGAGATGATTTTTCGCTGCTCGATATCCGGCACGACGAAGCCGAACCCGTCGAGCGGATGGGTCAACTGACTACGCCGCACGCCGACCAGCGCCACAACCGCACCCGCATACGGAATCTGCTTCAACTGCCCGGCGAGGGTCGTGTCGACCTCGTCGAGTAACCGCGCCGCCGCTGGCGCTGGTAACGCCACGATCACGTCGCTGAATTCAACTTCTTGATTGTCGCCGGTGGTCACGTGCCAAGTGCCGCTTGACGCGCGCCGCAACCGTTGCACGGGTGTGTTGAGACGAACGCTCCCGGCTGGCAGTTGTGCGGCGAGATGCTCGATGAGGCTGCTCATGCCTTGTCGTGGCGCCATGAACAGGCTGTACCGCGCGCCGTGCGACTCTTGTTCGGCGGTGGTCGTCTGGCGACGCTCGGCCCAAGCGGCCCGCAACAGTCCGCCATGCTTGCGTTCCATTTCGAGAAATTGCGGCATCGTCGCGGCCAAGCTCAACTTGGTGGCGTCGGCCGTGTAGATGCCGCCGACCAGCGGTTGCACGAGCCGGTCGAACGCCTCGCGTCCCAATCGCCGCGTAACGAACGACGCCAGACTTTCATCCCGGCCGTCGCGCCGCGCGGGAACGAACCATTCCCACAGCATCCGCAACTTGCCGCGCCACGACAACAGCGGCGTAGTCACCACCGGCCAAATCTTCTTAGGTTGCAGCAACACAAACGCCTCGGGCACGGGCACCGTTTGGCCGTGCCACAGGACCAACGCCCGACGTACCACCGGGCGCGTGCCGATCAACTCGGGCTCAAAACCACTGCGACGACACAGCTCGAGTCCCCACGGCAGGTTCGTGATGAAGTTGTCCGCGCTATGTTCGAGCAGATAGTGCGGCTCGCGTTCGGTGAGCAGCACGCCCCCCACGCGCTCGGCGGCTTCAAACAGGGTCACTTCGGCTTGCGGATCAAGTTCTCGCAGCCGATACGCCGCGGCCAGACCGGTGATCCCGCCGCCAATGACGGCCACACGTCGAGGGGAATTTTGCGATTGCGACATCATGGCGCTAGTTTAATTCAGATCGCGGTCGAAGCGCAGGGCGAACGGCAGTCCGCAGACAAAATCGTGTCCGGTGCGCGATCTAGCGCGCACTCAGTTCTTTGACCGCTTCGATGAGGGCGAGCACGTTTTCGACCGGCGTCTGCGGCAAGATACCGTGGCCGAGATTGAAAATATGCCCCGGCCGACCGCCCGCTTGCTCCAAAATGCTCGCGGCCTGACGGCGAATCTCGCCGCGATTGGCGAACAGCACCAGCGGGTCGAGGTTCCCCTGCACGCCTCGGTCGTGACCCACGAGCTTCCAGCCTTCGTCGAGGCGAATCCGCCAATCGACACCGACCACGGTGCCCCCTGCCTGTGCTTGCAGCGGCAACAAGGCCGGGTTGCCCGTGCCGAAATGAATCACGGGGACGTCCGCCGGGATGCATTCGATCAAGGCCTGGACATGGGGCAACACGAACCGTCGATAATCGTCGGGCCCTAGGCAGCCGACCCAACTGTCGAACAACTGCACGACCTGAGCACCGGCCGCGATTTGACCGTTGAGGTACCGCGCGACGCTGCGCGACAACTTGCCGAGCAGCGCGTCCCAAGCCCCTTGATCGCGATACATCAGTTGCTTGGTCAACAGATAGTTGCGACTCGAACCACCCTCGATCACGTAGCTGGCCAACGTGAACGGCGCACCGGCGAAGCCGATCACGGGCAGATCAGCCGCCAGACCATCGCGGGTCTGCCGGACCGTCTCCATCACAAAGTCAACGCCCCCCAACTCCTCCAATTCGAGCACACGATCGACATCCTGCGCGGTTCGCACCGGATTGTGGATCACGGGCCCCTCGCCGTGGGCGAACTCGAGTTCGATCCCCATCGGTTCGAGCATCGGCAACAGATCGCTGAAGATGATCGCGGCATCGACCCCCAAGCGATTGACCGTCGTGAGCATCACTTCGGCACACAGGGCGGGGTTCTTGCATAGCTCCAAGAACGTCGTGCGGGCGCGGACTTCACGATACTCGGGCAGATACCGACCCGCCTGCCGCATTAACCAAATCGGCGTGCGCGACACGGGCTCTTGGCGACACGCTTTCATGAACAGACTGTCATACCAAGCCGGCTTGCCGCTCGGAGCAATCGCCGAGTCCCCCTGCGCCTCGGTCGACGGCGTAGTCGTTCCGAACCACACGGCTCGACGGCGTTTTTCGGCGAGCAATTCCACGGCCCGCTCGGCCGTGGCCTGCACCAATTGCCCCATCTTGGCATGTTGCGGCTCGAAGTCGCTTTGCAGATCGCAATCGACGAGCATCTCGCTGGTCGTGGGCCCGATCGAACCGATGAGCGTCCGTCTTAGCGCTTGCCGCAGAGAACTGACGATGCCCAAGCGATCGGCGACGCGCAGCACATTTACGACCTGATGGGCCGACGTGAACAGCACCACGTCGCGCTCGCCGGCGGCGATGGCGCGCACATTCTCTTCGAGCGGCCCGCAATCGACCGGCAGGTCCCAGTTGTAAACCTTGATCGACCGCACGGTCGCCCCACGAGCTTCGAGGCCGGCGATCAAGCTGGCGTTGGGCAGGCCATATTCCTGGACCACCACCGATTGATTCGAGACTTGCACCACCCCTTGATCGATCGTCTTGAGCACGTCGCGCCAGGTGTTCGGCTCGCCGATGCGCACGGTCGGCGTGATCCCCAGTTCGCGCAGCGCCGCAACGGGCTTCGGACCCCGGGCGATCGTCGTGATGTCGGTCAAACAATTCAGAAACCGCTGTCGATCGACGTGCCGCTCGATCTGCGTGACGAGATGCTTCGTCCCTACGCCGGTCATCAGAATGACAATGTCGATCTCGCCGCTGATCAGCCGATGGGCAAAATCGACCGCGTCGGGATTTTCGGTCAGCGGCACCTCGCGGAGTGACGCGCTCACGTGCGGCTCGGCCCCAGTGCGTTCGATGAGCCGGGCCATTTCGGCAGCAAAGCGACTCTCAAACGCGGCGACCCGCAATCCATTCAAGGGCAACGTTGGGTTACTCATGCGGGCTCGCTAGTCACGAAATGTTCGGTGTCGAAAGAACCAAATATGCTACCCGAGCCGGCAAAAGCCCGGAAGGGGCACTGTTATCTTCCCCCCTAGTTGCATTCAACCACAGGCTCACGCATCATCGCTCGCTTGCGGTTTCGAGCCGCCACGAGCAACCTCGGTCTTACGACCCCTTTTCATCATGACTTCACTCGTCGTCCGTCAAATGGAAACGCGATCAAGTCACGCGGTGTTCACCAACCTGCCAGCGTTCTCCCGTTGCCATTTCGCAACCCACGTGTGGTCAATTCTCAACACGCACGGGCCGGCCTGAACGCCATCGAAAAGGCCGATACCCGAGCCGATCTCCCGGCACTCCAGCAGCTTACGTCGAGCGTCGCTCCCCGACGATCCGCCACGGGCTTGAAATTTGCGATTAGCGACGTCGTTCCCATCGCTCCGTCCGCGAGATCGCAACCATGGCCCGTTCACTCTCGTCGTTGACCTGCTTCCGCAGTGCGCTGATGCTTGTGGTCACGCTGGCGACGCCGCTCACCCAAGCCGACGAGCCCGCTTCGGTACGGGTCGAAATTCATGATGGCCGCGTCTTCACCGGCAAGGTCGACGATCGTTCGACGACCGAGCGTCTCTGGCTGCGCAATCAATGCGCGGGCGCAACGCTCGCGCGTCCCATCACCTGGGCGGCGATTCGCGCCGTCACGGCGGGTGAGCAATCGTGGTCGGCCGACGACTTTCGCATGCAACTCAAGACCTGGGCCACGCCCGCCCCCACGCACGATTGCGACGCACCGGCTCCTGCGCCGGGCCCGAGATTCTCCGCGACGCCTGCCCCGGCTCTCGCACCGCGCGTCGTAGCGATTCAAATCGACGCTCAACTCGCCAACTGGGACGCCGACGTCGAGCATGACGGCATCTTTGTCACCGTGATTCCGTATGACGCGAATGGCTCGGTGGTCGCGGTTGATGGCACGCTGGAAATCGACTTGATCGGCGAGGGGCCCGGCACCACCGCGCGGTTGAGCACGTTTCCCTCGCTCGGTCGCTGGGTCAAAACCATTCGCGCCGACGAGATCACGGTCAACGGCGCACGTGTGCGGACCGAGTTTCTCGCCGCGCACCCCGAGTTCGACCTGCGACTGAGTCCCTATGGCATGGTCCACGCCCGCTTCGTCGTCGCCGGTCAGGGCACCTTTGAAGCGACGACCGATCTCACCACGCTACGTCCGTTCAATCCGATGCGTGACCGGCTCCAGCAGCAAACGCAGCAGCGGTTTTTCTCCCACGAGCAAACCGGCATCGGCAAACGGCCCACTTCGCTGCCCCCCACGCCGTAACCGGTGCCGTGCGGAGCCACGGTCGTTCCGCAGCCGGCGATCCACGGCCAATTGCCAGCTGTAATCTCCGCGGTTTACACTAGCTCGCGAACTACCCGCAGCTCACCGCTTTTCGGAGACGCATCATGCATCGCCTCATCGTTGCCACGTGGATCGTGTTGTTCGCCGCAGTCGCCCAAGCCGCGCCGCCGTATCGCGTCTTGATTGTCGATGGTCAAAACAACCACGCTTGGAAAGCGACGACGCCGGTGCTCACCAAGCATCTCACCGACTCGGGCCTGTTCAAGGTCGAAGTCGCCACGTCGCCCGAGAAGGGAAAAGACATGAGCGGCTTCACGCCGAAGTTCGCCGACTATCAAGCGGTCATCAGCAACTACAACGGCGATGAGTGGAGCGAGCCGACCAAGCAGTCGCTGGTGGATTATGTGGGTAAAGGTGGCGCTCTCGTAATCATCCACGCGGCGAACAACTCGTTTCCCAAATGGACGGCGTACAACGAGATGATCGGCCTCGGCGGCTGGGGCGGACGCAATGAGAAGAGCGGGCCGTATGTCCGGTTCCGCGACGGTCAGATTGTCAAAGACACGCAGCCCGGGCCCGGCGGACATCACGGCAAACAGCATCCGTTCCAAGTCATCGTCCGCAACTCGCAGCATCCGATCACGGCCGGCATGCCCACGGCCTGGATGCACGCCAACGACGAACTTTACGACAAACTGCGTGGCCCGGCCGAGAACATCGACGTGCTCGCCACGGCCTACGCCGATCCTGCCACCGGCGGTTCCGGCGAACACGAGCCGATGATCTTCACTGTCAAGTTTGGCCAAGGACGCGTGTTTCACTCGCCGATGGGACACTCGGTCGAAGCGATGGAATGCGCCGGTTTCGCCCTCACCCTGACACGCGGCACCGAATGGGCGATCACCGGTCAAGTAACGCAAACCAAGTTGCCCGAGGATTTTCCGACCGCCGACAAAGTGAGCGTGCGGAAGTAGCTTTTTCTTTGACGACGGTCCGCTGGGAACAGGACCAGCAACGGTGTCATGCCGTCAACTTTTAATGAAGTATCTCTACGGATGGATCGAAGCGTCGCGTAACGGCTGTGCCGACCGCGGGCGAAGTACTCGTCGATTCTTGGCTGATTTGCGGAGGTTTTCCCCGTAGACTTAAATGCCCGTGAGAAACGTCAGCACTCTTGGCGTCGCGACGACTTGTTCGGCCACTGTCCAGGGACGCGCTTCGGGATCTTGCGGGTGACCACAGTCGTAATCAGCGAAAAGTTCGCAGTCCGTTCTTCCTGCCAATGTAAACCAGCTGAGCAACGTTGTCGATTCAGACGTGGGTACAACGAAATCATGTTTTCCGTGATGAATTTGCGTCTGCGGAAGCTTGTTTGCTTTTAAGGGATTGAACTCTTCACCCGCCGGAAATGGCTGGAGACCGAACGAAGTCATTGGACCGAAGAAGTCAACCAGTCCCTTAACAGGCACCGCAATTGCGGTCCGAGCTGACATGTAACCACCCAGGGAGAACCCTACGAGTCCGACTCTGTCATTGCCTTGATTCACTTCGCACCACTTCACACTCTCGACAAGTGCCTTTGTCCATAGGGCTAAGTTCGCTGAGGTCAGGGCCGCCCCAACGCTTGCAAACCCGGGAACGGTGCCCGTGATTTCAAAATAGTGCGGAAGTGCGGCTACATATCCCGCTTGAGACAATTCTCGACAAAAGTTTTCAAGCAGCGGTTTCGAGGCAACGCTAAGGCCATCCGTGCCATAGGCCACGACCACAGACGCACCTCTTGAGGCAACTGTCGCTGGCGGAGCAAATACCTCCATTTGAACTGGGTGACTGGTTCCCCCAAACAATTGCACCATTGGCATAACGGCAATCCTATTGTGTAAGCAACCTCAGTGAAAGACAGGATTGTGACGGAATGAACGTGCAACTTCAATTAACTTTTCACAATTAATGGAGCCGTCGAAGTTGCTAAATTCCACGGAGGATTTGGAACTGTCGGGCGGCCAGCTCTGGGGCACATCGTTGATCACCTCACTTTCGTGGTGCTCGTGAAAAACTAGTGCCCCCACTTTTCGTGCTCGAGTCCGTAAGCCACTGTTACGGCGGCGTCGGATGGTCGCTCAGTAAATACGCGAGCAGATCGCGGAGTTCGTCGGGAGTTTTGACCAGCCCGACGGGCATTGGCGAGAGCTGTGTCTTCTCGCGAGTGTCGATCTCTTGCTTGTTCAATGTCCTTCGCGACGCGTCGGGCAATAACAACTCAACCGTCTCGCCACTCTCGCCGACGATGAGCCCGCTGAGTATCAGCCCATCCGTCGTGACGACTTGCGTGGCTCGAAACGCCTCGGCAACCTGCTTGCTCGGCGCGAGCACCGACTCAACCACATGCGGAATCTGGAAGCGACGCTTCGCCTCGGCGAGGCTTGGCGCACCGACGACGCGCTGATCGCTCGTGATCGCATGACATTTGGCGCAGCCGAGCGACGCGAACAACTTGCGGCCGTTGCCCGCGTCTCCCGCGGTAATCGCCTCGGGCCAGTTCACTTTCGCAAACGCCTCGACATTCACCGCCGCGCCGCCGAGCTTCATCGCCTCACGCAGTCGCGTCGCCAACTCAGCCGAGCTGAGCTTATCGGGCACACTCACGTCAACCGGTTGCAAGGCCCGTATCGTGGCGGAGAACGGAGTTTGCGACGAATCAACGTTCAGCCGCACGAGCAATTCGTTGCTGCCCGGTTGCAGATCGAGAATCAGCGGCCCGCGGGGTTTGTCGTTCGCCGCTGCCGCGATGGTCACCGGCTGACCATTCAGCCACGCGCGCAACTCGCCCGGATAGTCGACGGACACCAGCGACTCTTGTCGAACAGGACTATGCAGTCGGGCATAGGCGTATATCCAACCCGAGTTGCCGAAGCTGAAACGATCCTCGCTTGCGGTCAACATTTGCCAACCGATCTCGCCGCGCGACGAAGCGACGGTCATCGTTAGATCAATCACGCCCGACTCGGGCCGCGCCGGTAGCTTGGCCAGCGTCGGCTCGTCGATCGGCCCGAGGGACCAGAGCTTGTCGAACTTGGTCAGCGTGCCGGTCGATAATCGTTTCACGAGCGCCATTTGCTTGGCACGCTGAATGAGCGGCTCGCTCTGCGGATCGCGCAACAGCGACAAGTAATACGCCGCCTGACTCTGCACGCGAGCATCGCCGTCGTCGAGCGTTTTCACGAGCAAATCAAACGTCTGCCGTTGTTCGGCACTCGGCGGCAAGAGTTTCCAGCGCTCGGCGATCGTGTAGCTGCCGGTGCGACCAAGATAGCGGAGGTTCTGCTCGCGCGGCTCATCCGCGAAACGCTGCGCGAATTGCGCGTTGCCCGACGTGTAGTTCAACGGCAACTCGACCGGCGGCAACTCGTGAATCGCAGGCACGGTCAGCCGCGTTCCCAGGGCCAGGACTGCGACCAGTCGCTGTCGCGGATTCGACGCGCCGAGCAACCCCTGCAACGCGTTGATCTCGGCGCGCACGGCCAGCAGCCGAGTCGCAATCTGTCGCAGATAATCGTCATCGGTGTCGGCGATCGCGACGACTTTGTCGAGTGGAAACGACACTTGATCGCAATGGAAATACGCGAGCGCGGCGAGCTTGACCTGTGCCGACTCGTCAGCGAGCGCGGCGACGAGTGCCGGCTGAGCGATCTCGACTGGTGCAAATGCCGCGAGAGCGCCGATCGCTTGCAGACGAGTCTCGGCCTGCTCGTGTTTCGCCAGAGCAACCAGTTTCGGCCAGACGTCGGCCTTGCTCGACAGCGCGGCCAGCCACGGCCAATGGTTCTTACCCGGGTCGTCGTTCTTGAGTTGTTTCAATCGTTCGGCCGCCTTGTCGAGCACCGCGCCGCCACGTCGCGCCGCTTCGAGATGAGCCCGTTGGCGACGTTCCCAGCTCGGCTGTGAAAGTTCCGCCAAAACTCTGTCGTCGGTAATGCTCGTAATGTCGAACGCATCGAACGACTGGGTCGCATCGTCGTCGGCTGTGGTGACCATCACCACGTCGCTCGGGCAATACGGCGACCAGACGTTGCCACCCAGGTACAGTGACGCCACAAACACGCGACCACCCCGACCGACGCAGATGCCGCCGGGTCGCACCAGATTCGCTCCCGTCAACCACGGGGTCTCGGAACAAGCAAAACTCGAACCGCGCGGGCTCAGCGGATAGCGATTGACACTCATCCGGTCCCAGCGACACATCAGCAACCCGCCCCGGTACTCGGCCGGAAACAACGGCTCGTCGTACCACACCTGGTCGCACGGTACGCCGCGCCCCAGCGTGGCGATCATCGGCTCGATGAGATCGGCGCGGTCCGGGCTCTTCGACGCCATCCAACCTCGCGGCCAACCAAAATCGACGTGCGGCGTGACATGCAGCAGTCGGGCCGGCGCGTATTGATCGGCGCGGCTTTCGTGGTCGTTATCGTTGGTGAACAAATTCCACGCCGGATCAAAGGCCAAACCGACCGGCCCTCGCAGCCCGGTGGCGATCACCTGCAAGTCACTCCCGTCGGGCTTGACCCGCAACACCGCGCCTTGCCCGGTGTACGGCACCTTCTTGCCGTCGGGGCCTGTGTACAGCGTCCAATGCCCCCAATGATCGGCGGGCTTGAAGTCGCCATAGTTCAACAGCGGATCACCGTGGTTGAGATACAAATGCCCGTCGGGTCCCCAGGCCAGGCAATGAAAACTCACGTGAAGATCGAGCGGCAAGCCCCACACGATCCGCCGCGGCGTGAGACCCGAGCGCTCGACGCGACCGCCGGGGACCAGATACAACGCGTTGTTGGTGAGCACGTAGAGGTCGTTGCCGCGGAACTCGAGGCCGATGATGATCGAGTCCTGGGGAAACTTCACCAACTCGTGGCGCGGACCGTACCCGCCGCGATCGTTGGGCTCGAACAGAAACACGGCCTCGCGTCCTCCGACGAACAGCCGGCCTTGCGAATCGGCTTTGACCGAGCAGTATGCATCGAGCGGCGAGCGATCGATGAGCACCGTTTTGAGCCGTTTGTCGACCGGCGTCAGATGCACGCCCGGCGGCGGCATGGCGGCTTGCGGCGCGGCGCTGCCGCCACTCACGGCCGTGAGTTCGCCCGTCGCGCGGAGGCGCGAAACATCGGCGACCGTGTCGTTCTTGAGTTCGTCAAAGTGCCAGAGTCCGACGGTTTGATCATCCGCTTCGAACGGCGCTGTCGGCACGGCCATAATCTCACGCACGCCGCGGCTCAACCGCACTTCGTCGATCAACGCCTTCGCGCCAATCGTGCGATCCACGAGTGCGCCAATCGACAATCCGCCGGGGACCGCCGCCTTGCCGTTGAACTTCACCGCTTGATCGGCGACTTGCCGGCCATCGACGAACAACCGCACGCGCGTCGGCTCGAACGTCATCGCGACGTGATGCCACGCTCCATCGGTGATCACCGCGGTGCCGCGAACATGGTCGGGCGAGTAACCGGGTGCGTACAGCGTGAGCTGTCCCGTGCCGGTCATCGCGAACAGCTCCCAATGCGTGGGCGATGACTTGAGTTCATTCGCCACGAGGATGTGATACTGCTTGCTCCCCTCGGTGATTTTCGTCCACAGCTCAAGCGTTAGCGGCGGCTCGCGGTACTCGTCGCGAGCAGGCAGCAGCAGGCGTGCTTTCCGCGTATCGAGTCCTTTGCCAAACTTCCCTTCACCGAGCGACTCGCTGACATTGAACGGCTTGTCGTTCGCCGTGGGCTTGGTGGCCGACGAGGCCGACGCCACCGGGTTGGGATCGATCTGCGGCGTGAGCGGTCGCGCCGGACGATCAGCGCACCACGCCACGGCGCGGCGCAGCATCTCGCGGGCCTCGAACGTGTTGTACGTCTTCTCGCTGTGTCCGAGCAACGTCTGAAAGACTCGCCCTCGACCATATTCGTAGGTCCAAGCGAGTGGCTCGTCGCGACCGGTGACTTGCGAACGAGCGGTGATGAGCGGCTCGATCGGTTCGTCGCCTGCCTGTCGAAAATACAACTCGTCGGTCACGCCAAAGTCGCCGAGCCCGGCGGTGATGCTGTGCTTGAGCGGCGTGACCTGGACGGTGAACGGCCCAAAGCGATCGTGACCGCTCTTTTGCTCGCCAAGACCCTTGTGATCCCAGACGCGCCGCACGATCTTGCGATACTCGGGCCACTCGCTCGCGCCGGCCTCGGGGAGCGAGAAATGAAACGCGCCATTGGCAAAGTGCACAACTACGAGCCCGCCACCGTTGCGGAGAAAGTCGACGAACGCGGCCCGAGATGGTTCGCCAAGCGTGCGCGGATCGTGCCAGTTCGTGTAGTTCTGCACGATCACGTGATAATCGCGGAGCGACTTGCGGCCGAGATCCTCGATGTCGTGCGACACCTCGACCGAGATTCGCGAGTCACGTTCGAGCAGGGCCTTGATCGCGGGCGTCGTGCGTTCCCAATTGTGCCATTTGTGAGCGTCGTTGCCGGCAAACATCAACACGCGGATGGGCGTGTGTTCGATCGGTTTGCCGCGTGCAGTTCCCTCGACGCCCGTGAGCGACTCGGTGATCTCGTCCCGCGTAAAGTAGCGAGCTTCGACACCCGCGTCGGGAACGTCGACCTTTGCCGTCCATGCGAGCGCGTTGAGGATCAGCTTGCGAAACTGTTCGTGCTGCCAGTTGTCGTAAAAATGACCGACGGTCGTGCCAAAGCCGCGGCCTCCGTCGGGACGCTGTCGCGCCCAAGCGACGACACGCCCGTCGGGATCGCGGCCTTTGAGATCGGGCACCGACCAGATCGGACGCGTGTGGGGATCCTGAGGCCGAAAGCGGAGGTTGTAGTAAAACTCTTCCTTCATGCGAAACGGCTTCAGCCCGCGACTCACCGGATGCTGCGGCGTGACGGGCTCGACGTTCGCTTCGAGATGCGTGATCGCCGAGTACCACTGGCGTTTGCCGTTCTCTTCCCAATCGAAGTAACCGCCGTTCCAGTCGAGCATCTGCTCGCCGTATTGGTCAGGGCCGAAGGTCGAAAAGTGGAACGTGACCAAGCCGCAACCCCGCTGCATCTGTCGCGCCATGGTGGCAACGCGCTCGGGAGTCGCCAGATGCGGGGCCTCGACGTATTTGTCGCCATCGCGGCCATCGGAAATGACCATGATCGTCGCCGCGTCGTCGAACGTTTTCTCATCCTTGGGCCAACCGTCGAAGTGGATTTCGACCGAGACTTGCTCGCGGATGTTCGAGTGCTCGAGCATCACCTTCAGTTGCCGGGCGGACCAACCGTAGTCGTGAATGCCATTCCCCTCCGGGCCGTGACTCTTGGGTCCGGCGAGCAGCACGATCTTCTTCGTGTCCGCCGCCGAGGCGTGAGTGGCGAATAGAACGATGAGGAATGCGAAGATGAGGCGAACGAGCATGATGCTTGATAACTGATTAAAGAGTGGCATGGATTGCGCGGCTATTTCTGCTTCGTGGCTTTCGTAGGAGTACGAGCCGCGCGGCGAATGTTGACCGCTACGGCATTTTTCTGCGGTTCGCCGGGCGTGCTGCGACCGTTGGTCACGAACTGATCGAGCAGTGTGGTCAGTCGCTTAACCATGTCAGGCTGAGTCGCTTGCTGATTGTGCTGCTCGCCGATGTCCGTCGCCAAGTCATACAACTGCACCGTGGGCAAACCCTTCGCCGCGGGCGTGTTCGGCCGGGGATCACTCCAGCCGCCCGAGTCGCCGCACAACGCGAGCTTCCAATTCCCTTCGCGAATCGCAAACGAACCATTGATCGAGTGATGCACGATCGACGTACGTGGCGATGGCTTCGTAGGATCAAGCAGGCTCGGCAAGAAGCTGAAACTATCTTCGCCCACATTGTCGGGGTACTTAAGATCGAGCGCCGCGGCGCACGTGGCTAACACGTCGGTCAGACAAACGACTTGCGACGACTGCTTTCCGGCGGGAACTTTGGCCGGCCAGCGGACGATGAACGGCACGCGATGGCCCCCTTCGAAGATATCGGCCTTGTGACCACGAAAGTGATAGCTCGGGTTATGCCCCTTGCCGAGCAGTTCCGGATAATCGGCACTCGGCGAGCAGCCGTTGTCGCTGGTCACGACGACGATCGTGTTGTCGCGCAAACCATGTCGATCGAGCGTGGCCAGGAGCTTGCCGATCGCGGCGTCGGTTTCCATCACAAAGTCGCCGTAGTAGTTGAGCCCGCTCTTGTCGCGCCACTCGGCATTGGGGGCAATCGGCGTGTGGGGCGAGGCCAGCGGCAGATACAGAAAGAACGGCTTGCCCTGTTTCGCGTCACTTGCCCGCGCGTCGACAAACTCGATCGCCTTGCGGGTCAACTCGGGCAACACCTGCTCGACCTCGAAACCCGGTGCCGTGGGACCTTGGCGACAACGGCGAGCTTCACGGCCCATGAAGAGCGGGAAGTCACGGTCCTCGGTCGGCAGTTTCGTGACGCGATTGTTTTCGATGTACGTGTAAGGCACCATGTCGAGCGATGCCGAGATGCCGTAATAATAGTCGAACCCCACGGCATTCGGCCCGTCGGCGATGGGCTGCGCGTAATCGACGTTCCACACTTGCTCACGTGATTCGATGCCGAGTTCGGTGACTTTACCACCTGGCTTGAGCACCCAATTCATCCCCAGGTGCCATTTGCCGATGCAGCCAGTGTGATATCCCTGCTGCTTGAGCAATGACGCAATGGTGAGCCGGTCGGGCTCGATCAACCGGGGACTGAGTCCGCCGAGAACCGAGCTTTGCAGCTTCGTGCGCCAGCAGTAGCGGCCGGTCATCAGGCCGTAGCGCGTCGGTGTGCAGACACTCGAGCCCGTATGGGCGTCGGTGAATGTGACCCCTTCGCTCGCCAGACGATCGAAGTGTGGCGTGGCAATTTTGCCCGCGGGATTGAGGCAGCGCAGGTCGCCATAGCCAAGGTCATCGCAGAGGACCACGATGATATTCGGCGGCGCGGCGAGGGTGTGTGAGGCGGAACAGCTAAGTGCAATGAGGACGATAACTAAGAACGTGACGTGTTTCATGATGCGTTTTCTTAACTTGGGCATGCGAGACGCGTGCCCAATGTTAAGGCAACTCGACGCGTTCGTTCAAGAAGTCGATCAACATTCGCAAGCGGCCGAGACTGCGGCGATTGAAGCGGAATACCAGTCGCGTGAACTTGGCGAGTTCGGTCTCGTCTTCTTCCACCGGCAACGGTCCGCTCAGTGTAAACTGCCCTTCGGTCACGATCGAAGCGAACTGTTCGTTGATCTCGGCCAGCAACGCATCGCTGGGTCGCGCCTGCAAGCGAAACACGAGTTGATTGTTCACATAACGCATGCTGTGGTACACGCGATAGAAGTTAATGACCGTGTCGACGGCGGTCGGCACGTGATCCGTGATCTGATACAACGCCAAATCCTCGGGCGAGATCAGCTTTCGCGCCAGCAGCCGGGTCTCGACGTAGGTTTGAAAGTCTTTCCAATACGTGCCGCCGGGCTCGTCGAGCATCACCACGGGCACCATGTCGCGTTTGCCGGTTTGTAGCAGCGTAAGGACTTCGAGCCCCTCGTCGAGCGTGCCGAAACCACCGGGCAGTAGACACACCGCATCGCATTCCTTCACGAACAGCAGTTTGCGCGTGAAGAAGTACTTCATGTTCACGAGCTTCGGATCGCCGGCGATCACCGGGTTGGCCGATTGCTCGAACGGCAACATGATGTTGATGCCCATCGAGTTCTCGCGACCCGCGCCGCGATGGCCCGCCTCCATGATGCCGCTCGCCGCGCCAGTCACGACGAGCCACTTCAAGTCGGCCATCGCCTTGCCGAAATCGATGGCCTGTTGATAAGCCGGTTCGTCGGGTTGAGTCCGGGCCGAGCCGAACACGGTGACCTTGCGCCGCGACCGATACGGCGAAAAGATTTTGAACGCGTATCGCAACTCACGCAGCGCTCGGCTGAGAAGTTTCAGATCGCCACGGCTCGGTTGATCGCCCGCCAGTTTGTCGGCGACCTCTTTGATCATCGCGATCAGGTCGGCCACCTGATTCGGCGCTAACTCCGGAGCCAAAGGTGACAGCCGATCACCGCCGTCATGCGCCACGTGCCGATCGGCAGGTTCATTCGGAGTCGCATTGGAACGAGCATTGTCAGATGGTTTCATACCATTATTCTACGCACGAGCCTTGAGGCGGACGAAGGGCACTTTTGAGCCGGTCGCAGTACTTTGCCGTTCTGTACGACGCCGGATGAACGGACAGAATTTGCGCGAAAAATCGAGCGATTCATTTCACCAGGGGATGAATCACGAGTCCCGCGAGGGCCGCACCCAAGACCAGCACCGGTTCTGGCAACTTCTTGAATTTCAGCAGCAAGCCCAGCGAGACGACGAGAATCGCGACCTTGGGCCACTCGGGAATCCAATCGCCGCCGAAAATCGTGCGTCGGCCCAAGACCAGGACGGCACCGGCAATCGCACCGACGGCGGCGGCCGTGACGCCA
>JAEUIL010000156.1 GCA_016794255.1 Planctomycetaceae bacterium
CTACGATGAGTGGAAGTATGGCAACCATTTACCCTCTTATTGCCGCATTCGCCCTGACCTTCGCCGTGGCTGAAGCGGCGGAGACGAGCGAGCCCACATGGCTGTCATCGGCTCAGACAACCGCGTCGCAGGTCTCGCGGCATCTGGAACGGCATTGGCAGGAGCAACGGCTCACGCCGTCGCGACCGGTTGACGATTTGCAGCTTCTCCGCCGGGCATGGCTCGACTTGGCCGGCCGCGTGCCCACGCTCGTCGAACTCGATCACGCCCGCATCGACACGCGGCCCGAGCGACGGCAAGCGTGGCTTGTCGAGCTGATCGAATCGCCCGAGTTCGCGTTGCATTTCGGCCGTGTGCTGGATGCCTGGATTCAAGGCAACCATGCCGGCGATGAACGGTTCTTGAGTTGGTTGCGTCAAGCGCTCGAACAGCGTCGCACCTGGGACGCGATCTTTCGCCAGGTATTAGTCCCCGGCACCGACACGGACGACGGCAAGCTCGCCGCTCGGTTCTTGACGAAGCGAGTGAAGAGTATCGATCAGCTCACGAGCGATACGGCCCGTGTGTTTTTCGGCGTCGATATCACGTGTGCCCGGTGTCACGACCATCCGCTGGTCGACGAATGGAAGCAAGATCACTATTACGGTCTGGCGGCGTTTCTGCACCGGGCCACCGAGCAAGGCAAGAACAGCGGCGTGGTGATCGACAAGTCCGAGGGGGAAGTGACCTTCGCGCGCCGCACCGGTCAGCAGCAGACCGCGTCGCTCATGTTTCTGTCGGGTCGCCAGATCGAGTCCGAGGCGAAGCAGAATCGGCGCGAGTTGCTCGTCTCGACGGCGCTTGCCGAGCAACGATTCTTGAGTCGTGCGGCGGCGAATCGCGTTTGGGCGTGGTTCTTCGGACGTGGTTTGATTCACCCCGTCGATCAAATGCACGTCGCCAATTCCGCGGCAATTCCCGCGGTGCTCGACACGTTGGCCGAGGGGTTCGTCGCGTCGGGTTATGATCTGCGGCAGCTCGTGGGCGCGATCGTGCTCAGCCGAGCATACGAACGTTCGAGCCGCCTCGAACACGGTGACGTGCCGCCCGAATCGTTCGCCGCGTATCGTCTCAAGCCGCTCACGCCGTGGCAGTGGTCGTTGTCGTTCACGACGGTGGCCGGTAGCGTGCCCGAGGCTATGAACCTCGCTTCGCGCGATCGCCGTGAGTCGTACCTCGAGCACGAGAAATCAGCCGCCGAGTTTGTTGCCCACGTCGATCCGGCAGGCGAACATTTTCAGTCGAGCTTGTATCAAGCGACCACGGTTGAGGCGTTGTACTTGGCCCATCATCCGGCGTTGCAACAGCGACTCGAGCCCGTCGCGGGAAACCTCGCGGCGCGACTCGCGGCTTTGCCGTCGCTTGATGCACGTGCGAGTCTGGCCTGGCGCACGATCCTCGGTCGTGAGCCGACGGTGAGCGAACGCAAGTCGATCGAGTCGTATTGGTCGAAGGACGCGGCAACGGACGCGCAGCGCATCGCCGCGTTGATCTGGTCGCTCGTGACTTCGTCCGAGTTCCGCTTCAATCACTGAGCAAGGTCGAATCCGATGTCACCCAGCACCGCCAACCTGAACCCGAGCTCGCCGCAACTCAGCGGCCGCCGCGCGTTCTTGGGCGGCTCGTTGCTCGGTTCGCTCGCCAGTCTTGGCTATGCTCAGCGTGCTACGGCGGCACCCGCGGCGCGGAAACCACAGCAGGTGTTGTTTCTCTGGCTGGCCGGAGGGAGCAGTCAATTCGAGACCTGGGATCCGAAACCAGGCCGCGCGACCGGCGGACCGTTTCAAGCGATCGGCACCAATCTGCCCGGCGTGCAGGTTTGCGAACTGATGCCACGGTTGGCCCGGCGTATGGATCGTCTGGCGGTCATTCGTTCGCTCAGCACGCCGATCACGGAACACTTCATGGCGGCCGACCTGATTAGCACGGGTCGACCCAAAGAGCCGGCGCTGGTTTATCCCGAGTTGGGCGTGGTGCTCGCCCATGAGTTATCGACCGGTCGATCGCTGCTGCCGGATTATGTGTCGATCTTTCGCACGACAGAAGGACGGCGGCGTGCCGAGCCCGGGTTCCTCGGCGCGGCGCACGGAGCGTTACATCTAGAGCAATCGCTGTTGCCCGAGAACGTCACGCCGCCCGCGGGCTTGTCGCCGCAGTTGGGCACGGCGCGCGACCAGCTTCGGCACCAGATCGGCCAAGCATTTCTTGCCGGTCGAGCGGGTCGTGACTTGGGCGACAGCTACGAATTGGCCCAACGACGCGTGCAGGGTTTGACCGCGGCGGCCCCCATTTTCGATCTGGCGCGCGAGCCGCAGCGCGTGCAGGATCGCTACGGTCGCACGCCCTTTGGCCGTCACTGTCTGTTGGCGCGGCGGTTGCTCGAGTCGGGTGTGCCGGTCGTGAAAGTCGCGCGCGGCTTTTGGGATTCGCATCACGACAACTTCGAGAGCCATCGCGAGCTGGTCACCGATTTCGACCGCGTGTTCAGCGTGTTGCTCGATGACCTGAGCGAACGGGGGCTGCTCGATACCACGCTCGTGATCGTGCTCAGCGAGTTTGGTCGCACACCGAAGATCAACAAAGACGTCGGTCGCGATCACTATGCCGCGGCGTGGAGCGCGGTTCTGGCCGGCGCCGGCATTCAGCCCGGCGTCGTGCATGGTCGAACCGATCGCGATGGCGTCGAGGTGGTCGATGGCAAGGTCTCGGTGGG
>JAEUIL010000165.1 GCA_016794255.1 Planctomycetaceae bacterium
GTCTCGATGGTCACCATCGGCTCGGTCGACGACGCACCATTGCCGGTCGCGCGGTTGAACCAACGGTACATCGCTTCGCGATTCTCGACCGAGTAGCCGTGGCCCGTGGGACCAACGTGCAAGGCAACATTGTCCGGCGCCCCTAGCAGCGTGTAGAGATGCTTGAGCCGCTCGTAAGCTTCTTGCGAACCGCGGACGTCGAAGTAGTCGAGTTCCTTGGCGAGGATGATCACCGGCTTCGGCGCGAGCGCGGCGAGGAAATCGGCATGGTCGAGCCCCAGGCTCAACACGCGCGGCGGACATTGCTCGGTGTCGGCAGGCAATTCATTTTCGCAGTTGCGGCGAAACGTCGTGACAAAGCATCCTGGCGCGGCCATGGTCCAACGTTGATCGACGCCGCACAGCCACGTGGTCATCGTGCCGCCACCCGAGTTGCCGGTGATGCCGACATGCTGCGGATCGACTTCCTCACGGGTCAACAGATAGTCGAGCGCTCGAATGCCGTCCCAGGCGCGCCACGAGCCGAAGAACTCGCCCACGAGAAACTGTTGATTGCCGGCGTACAAGTGTTCGCCGGTCCCCAAGCCGCGACGGGGTTTCAGGTTCTCGTCCACGTACTGTAGCCGTTCGCCTTGGCCGATCGGATCGAAGATCAACACGACATAGCCGAGCTTCGCCAGCGATTGGGCGAAGCTTTGATACGTGTCGCCCGCCTTGCCATTGGCCGAGTGACCGCATGACCCGACGACACCGGGCAACGGCCCTTTCCGATTCTTGGGCAGATACAGATTCGACGTCACATAGAAGCCCGGACGGCTTTCGAACATCACCTTTTCGATCCGGTACTGATCGCGCTCGACGACACCCATGATCTTGGCGTTGAGCGGCGTCTTCTCGGGCCACGGACCAAAACACGATTGAATCTTGGCGCGGACGCTTTTCACGTACGTCTCGGCATCGGCCTTGGTCTTCAAAGCCGCGCGAAGTCGGTTGCCCCGTTCCTCGGCTTGCCGCACTTGATCGACGAAGAACTCTTGGACCATGCGCGAGAACCGATTGAGCGACGGCAGTTGCTCGCTCTTTTCTTGAGCCCAGAGCGGCGCGCCGACCAATCCTGCCGGCAAGCAGACTCCGCCCGCGAGGCCAGTTGTTTGCGCAAGCCAATGTCGACGCGAGTGACGAACTTCGGACCATGGTGAGCGTGCTGGATTCATGATTCAACCAAGTGCGAGAAGGCGGGGTAGGGCAGGGGATGAGGCGAGATCCATTCGTCTCGCCGACGACCATGCGGGTGGACACTCGGGGCGGCGTGGTCAACCGAACTTGGCCAGGCCGCGTTTCAGTGCCGGCAACACT
Source organism: Planctomycetaceae bacterium (assembly GCA_016794255.1). GTDB lineage: Bacteria > Planctomycetota > Planctomycetia > Pirellulales > PNKZ01 > JAEUIL01. Next base: position 1,357 of record JAEUIL010000165.1, read on the forward strand.
CGGCGCGATCACGGTTGCTGATTGGCTGATTACGCCACGTCATATCGTCGTGGCCAATCGCTCGACGGGGTGCCGAATGCGGGCTCAGTATAAGTCACCATGATCGCAAAAACACCTCTCGCGATGAACTGATCCGCAGAATACAGAATCCTTGATCGCTCCGCCTTTCCCCGACCGATAAGCGGGATAGGATTGAAACAGAGCGGCGGGATTTCCCGCGTGGTTCGGATTGACCGACCCCGCGAGATTGGTTATCTCTCCGCCACTTTGCTTGTGCGGAACGGGACGAGGCGTCGCAACATGAGGTGGCGACGAGGCTGTTTTGAAGCGTGGAACCGACTTCAAAGTATCTGTCCTGCGTGAGCATGCCCTTGGCACGCTGCATGGTCGTTGGCCATGTGGAAATGATTGTGGCTCGCCAACCGTTTGACGGCTGAGCCGACCCGACACGACATCACGGACGAACTCCTCTGGAACGGTCGACCCTGCCTCATACGGCTGGGACAAACTGTTCACCCAGGAGGTGATCGTGTCGACTCCTCATTCGCTCGGCTACGACCGCTCGGTCTGGCCGTCATCTTCGTCTCGCCGACGTTCGTGGTTGGCTTGGCTCGCGCAACCGCTCGCCACCTGTCGCCGGTTTGTCCATCGCTTCCCGCATTGGTCGTTATCACGGCAGTGGTGCCTACGGATCGCGGTGCTATTAGCGCTCTTGTGGTTTGCGGTGGGCGCGAATCAACTCGGGCACCAACTCCGCGATGGCTGGCGAGAATACCGCGCGGCGTCGGCCGTGGTGTTGCTCGGCGTCGGCGTGTTGCAATTGCTGTTTGTGCGACGACTCGCGCAGGAACGTCGCTTTACCGGGCTGACCTCGGCGCAACTACGCTCGTTGTTGCTTTGGCAGTCGGTGGTGCTTTCCGCGGCGTTCGCAATCGGGCTGTTGCTCGGACCCGCTCCCGAGGCCCGCTATGTCGTCCGCGCGTTGTTCGCCTTGGGGTGGACACTATCGTTGGCGGCGGTCGAACTGCCCAGCTGGCGCGAACGGCTCGATCGTTGGGATCACATCCCGCTCGTGCATCGGACGGCGATGTTGCTGCTCGCGTGGAGCGTGGCGGCCGTCACGGGCGAGTCGCTTTGCTGGACCGTCGATCGCGTCGCGGGCATCGAGCCACGCAGCCGCGTCCTTGTGCAACGCGCCAAGCTCGCGCCGGGGACCGAGTTCCGTGGGCGTCAGGTGAACCAGCTCGGCTATTGGGACGACGAGTTTCGCGCCGAGGTCAGCCCGCATCTGCTGCGCGTCGCGGTGTTGGGTCACGATGTGCCGCTCTCCGGCGATGCACAGACCAATTGTCTGGCGCAAGTCGAGCGTCATCTGCCAGGCGTCGAGATGTACAACTTTGGTCTGCGGCAAACCGGCCCGCGCGAGTTCGTCACTCAGATCGAGGCCGACGTGGTCCGCTATCGGCCGCAATTGGTGCTCACGTTTCTGAACCTGGGCGAAGATTTGCTGCTGCCCCACGAGCCGTTACGAACTTACGATTGGCGTTCGCTGCGCATGGTGCAGTGGACCGCGCATTCGCTGCACATGCCGCTGTTTCGGACCGTCGATCCGGCGCTGCCCGGCACGTTGCCCGCGGACTATGAGCAACGGCTACACGCCGAAGCGGCCCGGCTCGCGATCTGCCGCACGCCGCTCGACGACGCGATGCAACAGCGCTATCAAACGCTCACACGTCAGTTGCAGCGTTTAGCTCAGGTGTGTCGTCAGCATCAGGTGCCGGTCGCGCTCGTGCTCGTCCCCAGCGAGTTCCAGGTGTCGAGCGTGCTGCGAACATCGCTCATGCGCCGGGCTGGTTACGAACCGCGGCAGATTGACCTCGAACTGCCGCAACGTCAACTGGCCAGTTTCGCTCATCGCGAGCAGTTGCCCGTGATCGATCTGTTGCCCTATTTCCGCTCGGCAAGTGTGTCCCCCTATGCGCTCGATAGCGGCGAGTTGAGCGACGCTGGCAGTGCGCTCACCGTGCAGGTGCTCGGCGGCTGGTTGCAAAGCCGTTACGGCAACCAACTCGCGGGCACAAACTAGCTGCTAGCAAGCTGTCTTCTCTGGGCAGCCGTTGCGGACCTGATCTTGTCGCCGACTCGGGCAATCGGCATACTCCCGCCCGCTCTGGGGATCGGTCTGGACTTACGCTTGCAAACATTCATGCGTCTGCCGTTGCGTTTAACGTGCTGCATCATCGGCTGGGCCGTCATCACGGCTTTGGTCGGAGGTTGCGCAAGCTTGCGCCCGCCACCGCCGAACGCGCTCGCGGTGCAGAATCCGATGTTCGTTCCCAACGCCGACAAAGATGTGCTCTGGGATCAAGTCGTCGATGCGGTCGACAACTACTTCGAGATCGAGCGCGAGGAACGAGTCAAACAAGTCGGCGAATACTTGACCGTCGGCCGCTTGGATACCGTGCCGATCAGCAGCGCGACGTATCTTGAGCCCTGGCGGCGCGACTCGGTCACGCCGTACGACCGTCTCGAAAGCACGCTGCAGTCGATTCGTCGCCGCGCCACGGTGCAGGTCACGCCGGTCGACGGCGGCTATCTGGTCGATGTCGCGGTGTACAAAGAACTCGAAGATGTGCAACGGCCTGCCTACTCGCCGACGAGCACCGCCGCGCTGCCGTACCCGACCTCGGTCGAGCGTTACGAACGGCCTGTGGGCCCGCAGCTTGCGCCGCTCGGGTGGATTCCGCGCGGTCGCGACTGTGCGCTGGAAACTCGCATCTTGGAAGCGGTGGCCTTGAGTGCCGGTCCGCAACCGGTGCGCGGTCCTCTCGCCGGACCCGCCTTTTTCGGCAATCCGTGACGCGGCGCGTCGAGGCGTGCTGTTTAGCTAGCAGCTTATCCTCGGTCGACATCTCCCGGGCAGCTCGCCCACCTTCTCTTGCTCAATTTCCGCGGCGACAACTACACTGCCCAATCCAGCGTCGTGGGATGCGGCGCTGACTCGGGTGACAGGGAGGTCGTGAGTGCTGTCGAAGTGGCCGATTCTCTACAAGTCGATCATCGGCTTCTGCGTGCTGATCGCTATTGTAGGCGTGCTGACTTGGGGCTCGATGCGCGGTCTGTACGCGTATCGCAGTCTCGTGCGCACGCTGAGTCGCCGCGTCGCCGAGTTGCCCGCCGCCAATCAGTTGGCCCACGATGTCGCCGACCTGCGGGTCTGTCTGGCCGAGAATCGCCCGCTGCGGGCGTTTCGCATCGATGGTGGCATGGCCGCCGAACAATCGCGCCGCTTTGCCCGCGATGAGTTCGTCGATCAAATGCGGCAGGTCGAGCAGACCCTGAGCCGCTATCGCTCGCTGCTCACTACGTTCGATGAAGACTACGAGCCGATCGGCGACAACCATCGCGAGATGCAGGTGGTGCACAACATCGAGCACACCGTCAAACGGATCAATGAGTCGCTGCTGAGTCAGGACTGGATCGTCGACGAGATCAAAGTCACGAGCCTGCAAACCGAGCTCGAGCAATTGCAGGAACTCAGCTCCGAACTGCCGAGCTATCTGCATACCAACATCGGCGAGTTCACCGAGGAAGTCCGGGGCCAGTATCGTGCGTTGATCACGCTCAGTTGGGCCACGTCGGTCGCCACGGGCGTCATGCTCGCCTTGTTTCTCAAGCTCTGCTACGACTGGATCTACCGACCGATTCAGACCTTGATCAAAGGCTCGCGCCGCGTCGCCGGCGGCGACTTCAACTATCGCAGTCAGGTCGACACCGACGACGAGAGCGGCGAACTAGCGCGGGCCATGACCGACATGACCGAGCGGTTCCAACTCATCCGCGACGATCTCGACGATCAAGTTCAGGAGCAGACCACACGGTTGCTCCGTAGCGAACACATGGTCAGCGTCGGCTTCTTGGCCGCGGGTGTGGCGCACGAGATTAACAACCCGTTGGCGGCGATCGCGATGAGTGCCGAGAGCATCGAAGAGCGGCTGTTCGAGTCGATCGCGGCG
>JAEUIL010000179.1 GCA_016794255.1 Planctomycetaceae bacterium
AAGAATGTCGACTCGGCCAAGAGCGTCGAGCCCGGCAGACCGGCGATCGTCGTGGGACAGCTCGCCCGGGATCTCGGCTTGCAGATGACACGAAAGTCGCGGGCGCTCGATGGTTTTCGCTATCGTGTCCAAGGCCAGCAATTGCACATCACGGGCGAGTCGCCGCAGGGTGAGTTGCACGCCGTCTTCGATCTACTCGAACGACTCAGCTGCGGCTGGTATGCCCCGGGCAAAGTCGGCGAGGTGATCCCGACCGTCGCGTCGATCACACTCGCCGATGATCTCGATCACACGGCCATCAGCGACTCGATCAACCGCCGCTTTTGGTACGGCGGCAAGGGCTTGCCCGACAAGGCGACCGCAGCTTGGCTGGATCGCAACAAGGCCGAGCATCAGGTCGGCAGTTGGAATCACGCTTGGCACGGGCTCGTTCAGCCCAAGGAATGGTTCACCTCGCATCCCGAGTACTTCAGCCTGAACCGCGGCCAGCGCACGACCAAGCAGCTTTGCACGACCAATCCCGACACGCTGCGGGTCGCAGCCGACAGTCTGTTGCGGAAGATGAACGACGATCGGGCGCTGATTTACGCTGCGGGGCCCAACGACGGCGGCAATCTCTGCGAGTGCGAGCGTTGTGCCAAGCTCGACACGCCCGGCTACTTGGAACCGACCAGCGGTCGTCCGGCGTGCGCCGATCGCGTCTTTGGTTTCGCCAGCCAACTCGCAGGTCTCACCGCGCAACAGCATCCGACGAAAGACCTCGGCGTGCTCGTCTACAGCGAATACTCCCGGCCGCCACGGCAGATCGAGCGTCTGCACGCGAACGTGTTTCCGATGATCGCGCCGATCCGCCGCTGTCGGTTCCACGGGCCGGGCAACCCGCACTGCGAGTCGAGTCAGTTGCTCCTTGACGAGATCGCCGCTTGGGGCAAGCTCACCAGCAAGCTGGGGTTCTATGTTTACAATTACAACTTGGCCGACACGCTCGTCCCGTTGAGCAAGATCAGTTACTTCAAACGTCTGCAACAGGCTACCCAGTCGGCCAATCCCACCGAACTGGCGTGGATTTTTGAGACGATCGATTCTTGGAGCACGCACGCCCCGCATATGTACCTGAGTGCCCGACTGGCGTGGAACAGCCGCCTCGATATCGATGCCGAGATGGAGCGGTATTTCGACCAATTCTATGGCGAAGCGGCGGCGCCGATGCGGCGTTACTGGCAACGGCTCGATCAGGCGTATGACACCACTCCGGTCCACACCGGCAGTCAGTACGGGCTGCATCGCATTTGGACTCGCGAGTTGCTCGCGCAAAGTCGGGCCGACATCGACGAGGCAACGCGACTGGCAAGCAGCGAGCGCGTGAGAGAAGCGGTCGCCATGGCTGCGGCGGGACTGGCGTGTGCCGAACATTTCATGAGCATCTGGAATCATCTCGTTGCCTGCGAGTTTGTCGCGGCGGGCAAAGCTCAAGAGCGACTCAAGACGCACGTGGCCGAGTTGGCGAAACACACCGAGCCGAACTGGATCCACGATCGTTACGCGCTCGGCTACTACACCCGGTTCGTCGGTCTGACAGTCGATGCTGGCGCTGCGGCGCTCGACGACGGCGGCGCGATCGTCGCTCGGTTGCCCGATGCGTGGCGATTCCAGCCAGATCCTGAGAAAGTCGGTACCGAACAGAAATGGTGGCTACCGACGTTCGACGATCAGAAGTGGCAAACGATCGCCACGGTCTCGCGTTCGTGGGCCGACTACGGCATCGGCGAATATCAGGGGGACGCGTGGTATCGCACGACGTTTGAGATCACGAAGCCCGTGCCGAGCGGCGATCTAAGGCTGTGGT
>JAEUIL010000246.1 GCA_016794255.1 Planctomycetaceae bacterium
GAGAATGACGAGTTCATCGAGACTGCTTTGCCGGTAGGCGAACACGAGCTCGTCGCGCGATCGTTCGATGATCTCGCCCGAGTAGGTCATGACCTTGGCGGAATGTGTCCATTGGCCGATGTCGCCGCCGCGGCCGCCGGCATTGCCGTGCAACGCGCCGCCGATGGTGCCGGGAATCCCGACCAAGGCTTCGAGCCCGGCGAGTCCTTCACGCACCGAGGTATTAACGACATGCCCCAGCCGCGCACCGCCGCCCGCGACGACGCGATCGCCCTGGACTTTGATCTCGGCAAAGTGTGGATCCGCCAAGCGAATGACCATTCCCTTCACGCCGGCATCGGAGACGAGCAAATTCGAGCCGCCGCCCAAGAGCCGCACCGTCATGCCTTCTTGCCGACACCGCGACAACACGGTCGCAAGTTGCTCGGTGGTATGCGGTTCGGCGAAATACTCGGCCGGACCGCCGACCCGCAGCCAAGTATGGAGCGCCAGCGGCTCGTTGGTCCGCACAAAGGCATCGATACCGGTCAGAAAACTCATACCAAGTTCTTCCCACGCCAATCGAAACGTGACTCCCACTTTGGTGGCGGGAGTGGAATGTCTGTGCTGTAGCTGGCCGTTTGGCAGGCCACATATCTAGCACGAGGCGACTCATCGGCGTTCATTTACGTGAAGCCGAAAGCAGCGCCGGACAACCGGCCATCCTGTGCGAATTGTGCAGACTTCTGGATCGTTGTCTAGCGCAGCCCGGCCTCAATTCGCTGCGATCAAGAACCATGACCGTGCTGATGCGCTCGAATGGTCACCCCGACCCGCTGATCGCGGGAATCGTGCAGGGAATCAGATTCGGTCCGGGTTACAACTCCGTCACACTGAATTGACACCCTCCGGCCATCGACCGACGATAAAACGTAGTTTGAGCCAATTTGAGCGGCCCCCGGGTTCTTGCGGCCTGTGATCCGCTAGCGTCGTAGTCATCGCGCCAGCGAACGGTTACGAATCACCACCCGATTGACCGAAGCTAAGGATAGCTCCGCTCGTTTTTGAGCGCTTCGAGCCGTGCTTAGGTTCGCTTTCCATAGGTCACCAACCTTGGCGCTACCATCCATTTCAGAGCCTGGTACGTCGTTGAACGTTCGTTCAGTTCGAGTCGCCGCGTTGATCCAGCAGGCCGGTGACTTGCTTCCCTCGCAAGGTCCGATCAGTTCGTTCGTGTTTCTCAACACGCTGCAGGGCCTCGAAGACCTGCCGTTTGATGAAGGGCTAAAGAAAGGGGCCCGACTGTTCGGTTGCCAACCGTATCTGCCCGAAGAACAGTACCGGCAAAAGTTGGCGCAAGGGCGGATTCTCGATACCGATCTAAAGCTGGTCGTGGATGCCGACCTGAAGAACACGGGCGATCACAAGATCGCGGGGCAAACGTCGCGGCGTGATCTGCGCTTCGCGATGCTGCTGTATCCACTGCGCATGGGGCCGGTGGCCGAGTTGCGTTGGTTCATCGAAGAGACCGACGCGCTCGCGAAAGTGCGCAGCGACGCACCGGTCGGCGCACGGGAACGTTTGATCGAGCAAACGCGTCACTGGGTGATGCGCGATCTCCGACGCAACGGTCTCTCGGGAAGTCGATCGACTTCGCGGCTCGAGCATCGTGTGTTGCTCTCGATGGCGGCATTGCTCGATCAGTTCGGCGCGAACACGATCGAAAGCTGGACCGACGCCAAATGGGAAGAGTTTAGCTTGCGAGCGCTGTGGCGCATTTGCCGCGATGGCGTCCACTCGGCCGATGCCCCGGCGCAGGTGGTCTATTATCCGGTGCGACATCGCGATTTGGTTCATTGCGTGACCGATGTCGATACCGATGCGATGACGCATCCGCTGCTCATTCGGTTCTGTGCCGCGTTTCTCGATCAAGGGTTTGCCGATTGGCCGTTGCCCGAACGCGAAGCCGGGTTTTATCGGTCGTTTTTGGCGCTGTATCGACAGCCGTTCGGGCCACCCGAGGCGTGGCAGGCGGGGCTGGCGGCGGAACTCATGCGGCTCACGAACCAAGACATTTCGCCGCTGGACTCGATTGTCGAATCGCTCGATTTGCTCGGCGTGCCGGAGAACGAGTGGAAAGACTACATCACGGCGTCGTTGTTGGCGCTGCGTGGTTGGGCTGGCATGATTTGGCAGAACGAA
>JAEUIL010000847.1 GCA_016794255.1 Planctomycetaceae bacterium
CGACTGCGCCGACCAATACGACCACCAAACCCGCTCCGAGTGCAACCGCAACGGCGAAGCCGACCACCGTGGCTCCGACGAACAACACGACCGCACCGACCACTACGGCGAAACCCGTTGCCAAGCCCACGGCGGCTCCTGCGGCCAATGTCGCAGCGCTCGATCAGGTGTTCGGCCGAATCGGCACGCAGGCGTAGTCACCGTGTCGCGGGCAAAACAAAACTCTCTCTCCCTCCTGTTCGGTTCCAGGAGCGGAAAACTGCCGTCCGGCGCTCGTGGTGCCGGACGGCAGTGTTTGCTACGCGATGGACCGGTTACGCTATGATGATCAGAACTTCAATCTCGCGCAGGATCGTGCTCATGAATGTCTCGCGGAAGTTTGCATTGCTCGTCGCGATCGTCGTCTGTTTGTCGTCCGGCATGGTCGTCGCTCACCCAGGACACGACGACGAACCGCAGTCACCCACGACGCGAAACGTGCTCCGCAACGTGGCGTTCGCAGCCGAGCATGTGCGAATCACCGAGCGAGGCCAGTACCGCTACATCGAGTCCGACGGCCTGCCGAATCACGCGACAGGCCGGTTTCCGAATCGCGGCAATCCGAACACGATCAGCGCCCAGCGGCATTCGTTTCGCGTACCGCTCAAGCCGCAGTTGGCCGACAAGATCACGCCGCGCTCGATGGGCAAGTTTGGCATCGCGATCAACGGCGTGCCGTTCGACCCGGGCGCGAACGAGTTCTGGCAAGGGGACCGTCGCAGCGGTTGGCAATACGAAGCGATGTCAGGCAAGATCGATCTGGGACTCGATCAAAACCAGGCTCATGTGCAACCGACGGGCTCGTATCACTATCACGGCTTGCCGACCGGGTTGGTCGCCGTGCTCGGCGGCGATAAGAACCGCATGCTGCTCATCGGTTACGCGGCCGACGGCTTTCCGATCTACACGCCCAGCGGTTACTCGCAACCTGACGACGAACGCAGCCCGCTCAAACGTCTCAAGTCGAGCTATCGAGTCAAAGCGGGTCGACGACCGAGCGGCCCTGGTGGCACGTACGATGGGACGTTTGTGCAGGACTATGAGTTCGTCAAAGGGGCGGGCGATCTCGACGAGTGCAACGGCCGAACCGGCGTGACTCCCGAGTATCCGCAAGGGACGTATTACTACGTGATCACGGACGAGTACCCGTTCATTCCGCGCGACCTGCGAGGAACGCCCGACGAGAGTTTCGCGCCGCCCGGTGGTGGCGGAGGACCGCCACCCGGCGCCGGAGGCCGTGGTTTTCCGCCTGGCAAAGGTCCGCCAGGAAAAGGCCCGCCTGGCAAAGGTCCCCCAGGAAAAGGCCCGCCGGGCAAGGGACCACCGGGGAAAGGACCACCGCCGTTCAATCGCCCCGCGGGTTTGCCGCCGCAGCCGGGCAGCAAACCGGGCGATGATTTTTGATTCCGTTACCGCGTTGAGCGATTACTTATCGCCCGGCGGCGTGGGAGCTTTGTCCGTGGCCGAGATCACGTCGCTCGGCGGAGCCGGTGCGTCGGAGCTCTTCTTGCCGCGCGGGCCGAACATCCGCTCGCGATACAAGATCAACCCGTGAGCCGCGTGATACAGGCCACCACACTCGAGCGGCAGATCCTTGGCATTCTGCAAATTGCGACACAGGAACAACGCTCCGCGGCGCATCCAGTCGCTTTTCAGTTCCTTGTCGTCGAGCGCCAGCGCAAGATACTCGAAGACGTGGCCGCTGGTATTGATACGCAGTTGAATCTCGCCCGAGGTCGCCGAACGCTCGAAGAACTGCGTCGAGAAACCACCGTCGGGCTGTTGGAACTCACGGCCACGGCGGATCGTGTCGTCGATCTTCTCTTGAGCCTTCTTCCAACCACCCTTCAGTTCGCCGCCCGTCGCCTTGTATGCGTTCAGGGCCGTCGTGATGCCATACATCCGATGCGAACCACCGCAGGCACTTTCGCCCAACTTCTGATCGCATTCCATATCGACGAGCCGTTCCATCGACCAATCGCCGCCATCGCGAGCTTTCCAGACCTCGGTCGGTGAGATGAACTTGCTGCCGGCCATCAGCGTCCAGGTCGCTTCCATGCCGGGACGCACGTTCCACTTAGCTTGGGTAAGCACGTCGCGCCAGGTGAACTTTTGACCTTTGACGATCAACGGGTCGTCGAGCGACAAACCAGCCTGCGCGAGATAACCGATCCATTGGTCATCGTGCCCAGGACCGACTTTGCCCGCCTCGAGCATCAAGGCATTCACACCTTTGTCGCCCGGAGCGAAATCCCAGCCGCGCACCTTGACCTTTTCCGCCGCCATGGACTCGAGCGCCGGCACGAGCTGCTGCCGCTCTTGATCGAACAGTTTCAAATCCTTGCCGTAAGCGAGTAGGGCATGAACGATCTGCCACGCGTTGTTCACCTGCGGACTCAAATGCCGATCGCGGGTGTGATCGATCATCTCGTCGAGCAGCGCCTTGAGCTCCTCATCGGAAACGTCGGCTGGGGGCGCAGCCGGAGCGGTCGCGGTTTCGGCTTCGCTGACGACCGCGGCGGGATCTGACGACTCGGTGCAACCAGCGAGCGGCAAAACGACGCCAGCCGTCAGACAACCCAACCAACCCAGGGTAACGACACGATCGAGGAGAGACATCCGAAAGTACACTCGCTGCGACCACTGCTAGGTCGCGTTTCGCAATCCTTTGAACCGAATGCGGAGGCGGTCGTCCCTGGTCTGCCTCGCGAAAAATTGCTTTTCGAACCATAACACGCGGAAAGCCCGGGTTCCAGTCGATCGGGCTATTTGCGGGAAATAGGAGAAACAGCTAAAGTCCTCGCCCCGGGGCGTCGATAACCACGTTTTTACGTGTTTTTGGCAGTCGAGCCGTTCAGGCGGGCTCACCCCCCTGAACCAATCAGCTACCACCGGCGTAGAATAGCTCGTTGGCTGGAAGCATGATCAACCGCGCTTGAAATCTAGGATCTGGGACGATGTTGTATTTGCTCATGATGGCCCCCGCGATTTTGCTCGCCCTGTGGGCCCAGGGACGTGTGCAATGGGCGTACTCCAGCGCCTCGCAGGTGCCGGCACCGCTCAGCGGCGCGGCGGCCGCGCGTTACGTGCTGGATCAAGCCGGCCTGAATAGCGTCGGTATCGAACAGATTCCCGGCCAACTCACCGATCACTACGACCCAAGTGCCAAGGTGCTGCGGTTGAGTCCCGAGGTGTTTCGCGGCCAGTCGATGGCCTCGGTCGGCATCGCGGCTCACGAGGCGGGACACGCCATCCAAGATGCGGTCGGCTATGCTCCGCTCGTCATCCGCAATGCAGCCGTGCCCGTGGCCAATTTCGGCGGCGGCATTAGCACCACGTTGCTGTTCTTAGGCGTGATCTTGCAGGCCAAGTTCCTGCTGATGATTGGCATCGCCTTGTTCTCGACCGTCGTCTTCTTTCAACTCGTGAATCTGCCGGTCGAGTTCGACGCCAGCAACCGCGCCAAGCGGCAACTCGTCGAGTTGGGCATTGTCAATCGCGACGGCATGCAGCATGTCAACAGCGTGCTCAACGCCGCGGCCTGGACCTACGTGGCCGGCACGCTGCAATCAGTAATGACGCTGTTGTACTACGTGATGCTTTTCTCCGGCGGACGTCGGAGCGATGACTAACAGTTCATTGCCGAAAGAGTATTTACTACGCTCCGCGTGATGGCGGTAGACGTGGTCGATGATCGTGCGTGCAGGACGAATGGGGCTGAATCTCTAGAAACGCTCATCACGCGGTCAGACGGCCGGATGGGTCAACGCCGGTTATCGCAATCGCGGGTTGTGGCAACTCCAGATTCGCGGTCAGGCGAAGGGCCGCATCATCGCCTTTACTGCACGCAATCACCCCGCCGCGAAAACGCCTCGTTTCCGTTTATCGCAGTCGAGGTCAAAACATCACAGCCTCGGAGCGTGATCGATACTATGGAGTGCCAGCTATGGCAAGACTCTCGACTTGCCCCCGCGTTGCAAACGTGCGGTTCAATGAGCACCGACGCTCGTTGATTGCTCAACGTTCCACGCTTCCAGCGACTCGCGCGGGATGAGCCAGAGTTGCTCGCGATTGGCGAGATACAAGCCGCCGTCGGCGCCGACCGCGGCGAGGGTGCAATCGACCGGCAACCGCGCAAGCACCCGCACGGCATCGGTCGCGGACTCGTAGAGCAGCAAGAACTCGCGGGTCACGACGAGCACATCGTTGCCGTAACGCACGAGTTTGCGGACATGCGAGTCGTGCCAACGTTTGATCTGATGCACGATCGGCAACTCGCGCGGCGTCGAGCCCGGCGAGTCGATCACGAACAATCGTCGTCGCGTGGCACACACGAGTCGGCCCGAGTCAAGCACCACGAGTCCCGTCACATCGTCGGGACGATTGTCGAGCGGCCAACGTGCGACGATCTCGCCGCCGACGTCGAGTTCCAGCAGCGTCGGCGTCTGCTGCAGCTCGCGCACTACTCCCGCGCCGACGACATCGAGCGTGCCGCCAAACAGCCGACGCTCGACCACTGCCAGATGTCCCAACGTCAGATCATCGCCGATGCGTTTGACGATCTGTTCTCGAGTCGTGCCGTCGGGCTGTGTGTCGAGCACGATCAACTGACCGCCGGCCTGATGATAATTCGGAAACGTCGCGTAGACCTGCGTGGTCGGCGAGAGCGACGCACTCGCGATGCCATAATGAGCGTCGGCCACTTGGCTCATCAATCGCGGATTACTCGACCCTGCGACACGACTCACCGCCTGTTGCGGGTCGTATGCATAACGAGCGCCTTGGTAGCTCGGAATGATCTGCCGCCTGCCGTCGACCGTGAAGCTATGAAAGAATTCGCCCGAACCGCCGGGCAGCGCCGCGACGCCACGCACTTCTCGGGCCGAGGTGTCGACCTCGAACAACCAGGTGTTCCAGTACGTCGCGCCGAACAACCGCGGTGCCGCGCCGCTGTCGAGGGCCGTGATCCCCATGCCTCCCGCACGCGGCCGCAGCGACACTTCAAACGACTTGTCGCCCGCTTGCACGATGGCATTCACGCCCCGCACTTCGATCGTCGCGGCATAATTCGGCCCGGGGCGCAGGTCGTCGGCGAGTGGTTTGCCCGCCAGATCGTAGCCGCGCCAGCGACCATCTTGTTGGGCCCAAAGGTGCGTCTGCTGACGAAACATCTCGACAAACGGAGCCGACGACCGCAGCAACTCGACGTTCGCCGCACCGCGCAAATCGTGTCGCAACAACACGGCCGGCGCCGAATACGAGAGAAACAACGACTCGTCGGTCGCGATGATGCGGTAGAGATACGTCGCTCCCGCGATCGCCGGATGCTGAATCGTGACGAGCTGCGCACTCGTGTTGCCGTCATCGACCTTAATCCGGTAGCAACGTCGACCGGGATACGTGCCCAGATACAGCTCGCCGCTTTGGGCCTGATCGAGTGCGAAGATGTGCGAGTCCTCGGCCGACTGCCAAATCAATTCCGGTTCGCCTGCCGACAACTCAAGCTGAAACAGTTTGGCTCGTTCGCTCGTGGCGATCCACAGTCGATCATCGTGCTCGCGATCAAAGCAAAGCCCGTAGGCAAACTTCGCGTCGAGAATCACAATCTCGCGTTGCTCGCCGTTGGACTTGTCGATCACGACCAACCGCAGGGGCCCGAGATCTTCGTAGAGCGGCACCACCGCAAAGCGTGTGTTCTCGACCACGCTTGTCGCTCCGACCGGAGTCGGCACTCCGCCGATCCGCACGAGTGCTGGCGAAGCGCCGTCGGGAATCGAGTACCGATACGCTCGGGCATCGAGTGTCGTCCGCGCGGCATCGACGATCGGCAGCACGGTCATCCGGCCGGCCTGCCAGACTGGGCCCAGGTACCAGATCAACCCTGCCACGATCGCCGCCAGTACCAATACGCCGAGCACGAGCCTCCGGCGCAGGCGCAGAGCCCCCCCGTCGAACGTCGTGGCTGACGCCTGCCGACGCGTGAAGAATCTCGTCCTTGAGCGGGTCCGGGTGTCCATTGTCGCTCATCGTACTGCAATCCCCCGCTTCAGAACACGTCGAAACGAGCGTCGCGAACGTCGCACTGGTCGCACCTTTAACTCATCCACTGATGCCAAATCGCGACCAAATGTCTCGTGCGTGATCAGGCAACATCCGTTGTCTTTTACCCACGCCGCAGGCTTTACCCCATCCGCCATGTCAAACCGCTAAACTCTGCGTGCCACGAGGGATACGCACTCGCGGGCAACCCGTTTTTTGGGAATCGGGCGCAGATTGACTGTAGACACGCACGCGCTTTCGACACATGCTTGCGGTAGTGGCGCGAACTACTTCAAACCTTTGCTCGCGGAAGCGGACCATGTGGCTCGGCAACACCAAGCTGCTGTGGGTCGCAGGGATGGGACTCGTCATCGGTGCATCGGGATGTGCACGTCTTACCGGAGGCCCCCGTCTGTTGGAGCCCGAGGAACGGCAACGACTCAATGAAGGCTACGGCACTCACGAGGTGCGTAAGCCCGTGATCGTGGTTGACGGACCTGATCTGTCATACTTCGACGAGCGCGACATGGCTGCCGATGCGCTCGGTCGCATCGGAGCGGATTCGATTCCCGATCTGCAACTGGCGCTCAAGTCGCCGGATGTCAAAGTGCGTCAGTATGCTTGCCGAGCGCTCGCGCAGGCAGGACCGAGCGCTGCCCCGGCCGTGACCGACTTATCGGCCGCGCTCGACGATGTCGATCCAGACGTGCGCCGGCTCGCGGCCCGCGCCTTGGGTCAGATCGGCCCCGCTGCGAAGGACGCGATTCCGGCGTTGATCCGTGTGATTGGCGATGGCAAGTCGCCCGTGCCGACACCTGGAGCCCCGCGGCTCGATATTCAACCCGAGATCAAGCAGGACGACACGAGCATCGCTCGGCAACGGTCGGGACGATTCGTATAGGGCGCGTCGTTATTTGCTCTGTGTGCTTTGTCACCGAGCAAAGTTGTGTGCCATGGCCACGTCCGCGTGGCCATGTTCTTTGGGTGACACGCATGTCCACGCAGACGTGGACATGGCACACTGCATCTCGGCAGTGACAAGCTTCGCGACTCGCAGCTTGACCGTTCTCGGGTTCTCGGCGAGATTATGGAGACCTACCGGTTTCTCTCTCCCGCCTTGTTCGCAGGAACCCGCCCGATGAAGTCGTGGTTGATCTTCGTTTGCGCCACCCTCGTTGTTCCGTTCGGCTTCGTGACTTCCACGCAGGCCGACAATTGGCCGCAATGGCGCGGGCCGCTCAACAACGGCACCACGACCGAGAAAAACCTGCCGGTGAAGTGGTCGGCCACCGAGGGCATCGTCTGGAAACTGAAAATGCCCGGCCCGGCGGGTGCGACTCCGGTCGTGTGGGACAAGCATATTTTCTTCACCAGTGCCGACGAGAAAGGCGAGTTGCTGCTGATCGCCGCCAGCACCGAGGGCAAAGAGCTGTGGCGGCACAAGATCGGCGCGGGCGACAAGGCGGTCCGGGGCGACGAGGGAAACTCGGCATCGCCGTCGCCGGTCACCGACGGCCAGCATGTCTGGGTCTTCATGGGCAATGGCGAGCTGGCTTGTTACGACTTCGCCGGCAAAGAAGCGTGGCATTTCAATGTGGCTGATCGCTATGGAAAGTTGAACATCGCCTTCGGCATGACCAGCACGCCTGTGATCGACGGCGATCGCATCTATCTGCAACTGTTGCACACCGACGCAGCTTTGGTCGTGGCACTCGACAAGGCCAGCGGCAAGGAAATCTGGAAGCAAGTCCGCACCAGCGATGCGAAAGCCGAGTGCCTGCACTCCTACGCCTCGCCGGTGATGTACGACGATGGCAAGCTGAAGTATCTCGTGACCCACGGTTGCGATTACGTCATTGCTCATGATTTGAACGATGGTCACGAACTGTGGCGCTGTGGCGGGTTGAACTTGCCCAGCAAGTACAACAACACCCTGCGGTTCGTCGCGTCTCCAGGCATCGCACCGGGGCTGATCGTGGTTCCCTCGGCCAAGAACGGACCGGTGCTCGGCTTGAAGCCCGACGGCAAGGGCAACATCACCGACAACACGAGTTTCCAAGCCTGGACTCGGCCCCAGAACACGCCCGACGTCCCGTCGCCGGTCATTGCCGATGGCCTCGTGTATCTCTGCCGTGAGAACGGTGTCTTGATCTGCATGGATGCCAAGACGGGCGAGGAACTCTACCAAGAGCGCTGTTTCTCGGACCGCTACCGGGCCTCGCCCGTGGCAGCCGACGGCAAGGTGTATGTCGTCTCGCGCAAGGGTGTCGCGACGGTCGTCAAAGCCGGCCGGACGTTTGAGAAGCTTAGCGAAAACGATCTCGGCGATGCCGTGAGTGCGTCGCCGGTGTTCTCGAACGGACGGCTGTATCTGCGTGGGTTCGAGAATCTGTACTGCATCGGCGCGAAGTAAAGATGCGGTGACGGCGCGAAACCGCAAGCGTGGTGCGAAACACTAGCTGCCGGGAGTGACACGTTTTGATACCGTGTCGCGCGGTGCCTCGCTTGCGGTTTCGCGCTGAGACGTTTGAGACGACTCCGCGCCTACGCCGTGAGTTCCAGCGTCGCCCACAAACTCGGATCGTCGTGATACGAGAACTCGTTGGGACAATTCAGCGTCTGATTGCCCAACTCGCGATCGACAATCGCGTAGGTAAACCCCAGCTTCGGATGCTCGCTCGGATCCCAGCCGGTGAGTGCCCCGGCGGGTATGAACGTTTCGAGGTTGTAGCCATCGACTCGTTTCTGACGCCGGGCCTGAATGAGACCGGGGCGAACCGGTTTCGCGTGTTCCTTGGCGCGATTGATCAGCTGCTGTTCCACGACCGGGTCGTCCATCATCCGGCCAGCGCCGGACGGCAGGATCACAAAGTGGTGGCAGAAGCGCGACGCCCGATGGATGTTGTGCGTGTCGCGGGTATCAATCCAGACGCGGAGTCCGTCGCTTTCATCAGGCCGAGTCTCGCGGCACCATGCCGGTTGGCTCTTGCCACCGACGCGCGCGGCAAACATCAACCCCTCGCTGCTCCACGCCCCCAGCACCTCGGCGTACGGTTTCACGCCATCGAGTTCGAGCAGGTTCGGCAGTCGATACGAATCGTCGAGTTCGCCGCCACTCCACAGCGGCGTGCGCTGCTTGAGCGGGATCGAATACCGAAACAAAAACCGGGGCGGGATCAACGGCGACGACATGAGCAATCCGTTCGAGTTGCGTCGGGCGGTTCGATGAAAGCGAGATGAGACAGGATCATGAGGGAGAGGATCATGGAAAACAAATTACCCTTCTTTCATCATTCTGTTCCTCATGATCCTGTCTCATTTCTCCTTTTGGGGCCTGCCGATTGTACCGAACTTGCCATCGATCGGGCAGCGGGGGCAATCGCCGTCTTGTTCGTAGCTAGCAATCGCGAATTGAACCAAAATCGCTCACTAGCCGCGTTTTCCCGACTAGACGAGCCCGCATGTTCGCTACTTCCGGTTCAAGCCACGTCTTCGGCGCGACCGATACCAGTTTTGGGTCGGCCCTCGCGAAGGTCGTTGATCTTCGTCCGACCCGAGATTTGACGGTTCGTTGCCGACGGCGGCGACGACCAGTCCACGGAAGGACCCAC
>JAEUIL010000396.1 GCA_016794255.1 Planctomycetaceae bacterium
AGCGGCGAAGAACACGGGCAAGATGCCCGTGGTACGTCAGACACTGCTGGACGACGATTCGTGTCCCAAGCAACGGCTTTCTGCCTGCTAGCGACCTCGCCAGTTCGCCTATTCTGCGCTTTCTCGAGCGGCGCGCGAGACTTTTCCGGATTTATCACCTGATCCGATTGAGGAACCTGCCCGCTTAACCCGATTAAACCGGTAGTCACTATGTTAACGACTGTAACCATTGTGCCGATCCTCGGATCGACAGGGTGATTGCGGTCAGCCAACAGAGACGCGACTTAAACGTATTTGAGCCAGACCCGGACCGGGGGTTGCCCAAGAAAGGGCAGTCGATCCATGAAATCATTGAAATGGACCCTTACGAGCCTCGTCCTTTTGGGAATTGCCCAGCCTTTGGTCGGTCAACAGATCGCCCCGGGCCTGCAACCACCCGCTCCGCCGGCTGCGGTCAACCCGATGGGTGGCGCGCCGATGGGCAATGGCCCGATGATGAACCCCAACTCGGCGCTGCCCGGCGGCTTCCAAGGAGCGCCGATTCAAGGCGACTACGGCGGCGCACCGCAACACGGTTACTCGGGCGGTGAGTACTCTGGCGGCGGTTATGAGGAAGGGACCTTCGGAGGTCCGACGAACTACGACGCGGAATGCCCGCCCGTGTTCGATAACGTCTGGTCGAGCCCCGGCACGTTCTACTTCCGCGCCGAAGCGTTCATGATGCGGCGCAGCCAACATCGCCCGCGTATCGGGTTGATTCAAAACGGTGCGGGTGTGGTGGTGTTTACCACCGACGATTTGCACTTCCGCAACGAAGTCGGCCAACGCTTCGAGGCCGGTTACGAGTTCAACGAGTGCGCCACGATAGGCTTCACGTTCTGGGAAATCCAGGATTGGAATCCGACCAACGGTGTGCTCTCGCCCTTGAATGATCTCACGCTTGACGGTGCCGCCGGTACTCAATCGGCCAACTTCACCAATGCGAGCAGCATTCAAGCCGGCTATCGCACGATGATGAAGAACTACGAAGTCAACTGGACCAATGCCACGATCTTCGACCGCTTCTCGCTCTTGGCCGGTTTCCGCTACATCGACATGATCGATCGGTTGGCGCTTGTCTCGACGCGAGATGTGGGGCCGGTCAATACGATCGGCACGAGCGACTACATCATGCGGAACACGAACCGTTTGCTCGGTGGTCAGATCGGTGCCAAGGTTCGCTACGATGTCGATCTGTGGACCTTCGAGTTCCTCGGCAAGTCGGGTCTGTACGACGACAGCATCCAGTTCTCGAAGTTCTTCGGCGACGTGAACAACACGGTGAACGTGAATCCGCAAACCGATCCGCCGGTGGCCCACTCGCTGGCTGCGGTCAACGAAGTGAACTTGAGCTTCATGCGGAAGCTTGGCAATCACCTCGCCGTGCGAGCCGGTTACACCGCGATGTGGATCACGAACGTCGGGCTCGCGGCCGATCAGTTCGACCCGTCCGTGAACCAAGTCAACAACCAAGTGGTTCGCGAAGGCGGCGACCTATTCCTCTACGGTGTGAATGTCGGTGCCGATGTGCGATACTAATCGCCCGCGAACCGGACCGAATTGCGATCTCCGCGACCGTCGCCCTTCACGAAGTGCGACGGTCGCGTTGCTTTTCGGCCTCGATTGGGCCTTTTGCACGCCGCGCGACGCCTTGCACCCGGGACCGATTCGTCGATAATTTCGACCGTCGTGTGAATCACATTCTCGTGCAGGTGCTTGCTCATGTCACTGTTGGTTGTCGGATCGGTCGCTCTGGATTGCATCGAAACTCCCACCGAGCGGCGTGACAACGTGCTGGGTGGCTCGGCGGTTCACTTCTCGTACGCTGCCAGCTTCTTCGCTAAGTCGCGGATCGTCGGCGTGGTGGGTGAAGATTGGCCTACGCAACACACCGACATGCTCGTGGGCCGCGGTGTCGATGTGACCGGTCTGAGCACTGTCAAAGGTGGCAAGACCTTTCGCTGGAGCGGCAAGTATCACCAGAACATGAACGATCGCGACACGCTTGAGGTGCATCTCAACGTGCTCGGCGATTTCAATCCGCAGCTCCCCGCCGGCTACCGCGACTCGAAGTTCGTGTTTCTCGGCAACGCCGCGCCGAGCACGCAACTCAAAGTGCTCGAACAAGTGCCGAATGCTACGCTCAGCGTGGCCGACACGATGGATCTGTGGATCAACATCCAACGCGATGAGCTGCGTCAGTTGCTCACCAAGATCGACGGCCTCGTGCTCAACGACAACGAAGCGAAGCTCTTGGCCGACGACGAGAACCTCGTCCGCGCTGGCCACAAGGTGCTCGGCATGGGCCCGAAGTTTATCGTGATCAAGAAAGGTGAGCACGGCGCGATGTTCTTCTCGGCCAAAGAGAAGTTCATCATGCCCGCGTATCCCACGTCACAAGTCGTCGACCCGACCGGGGCGGGCGACAGTTTCGCCGGCGGCATGATGGGTTACCTCGCCGAGCAAGGCACGATCGAGCCCCGCACGCTCAAGCACGCCTTGGCCTATGGCACGGTGATTGCGAGTTTCAATGTCGAGGACTTCAGTCTCGATCGGCTCAAAGGACTCGAACGGGCCGACATCGATCGGCGGTTCAGCGAGTACCGTGAGATGCTGACGTTCTAGAAAATGACGAATGACGAACTTCAAATGACGAAGGTATGCCAAATGCTTAAGTGACGAATGGCCTGACTTCGACATTCGAGCTTCGGTCCTTTGTCATTCTTTCGACATTCAAACTTCGAACTTCGTCATTCTCCCCCCATGCCTCGCATCCGCACATTTATCGCTGTCGAAGTCTCGGCCGACGTGCGGGGTTGCGCTCGCAAATTGATCCAAGAGCTGTCGTCGGTGTCGAGCGACGTGAAATGGGTCGATCCCGGGCAATTGCATGTCACGCTGCACTTCTTGGGCGATGTCGACATGCTCGAGCTGCACGCCCTGTGCGAGATCATGACCGACGCGGTCGCTGACCTGCCGCCGTTCGACGTGCAGTTCGTCGGCGTCGGCGCGTTTCCGAGCGTTGAACGGCCGCGGACGATTTGGCTCGGCGTGGATCAAGGAGCCGACGAGTTCCGCGAGTTGCAGCGGGCGTTGCAAGTCGGACTCGAACGCGAGTTCGGCTATCGCGGCGAGTCACGCCAGTTCCGCCCGCACCTAACGTTGGGTCGCGTCAAAGGGCAAGAAGTCGCCGCCAGCGCCGAGTTGGCCGAGCGGTTGCTAGCACACCGCGAGTTTTACGGCGGCGCAAGCGACGTGACCGAGATTGGGCTGTACTCCAGCACGCTGAGCCGCTCAGGCCCGACGTACAATCGCATCGGCGAAGCGGAGCTGTCAGGCAAGTAGCGCCTGCCGCCACGTTTATGACGGCTACGAAAAGTAACGTCATGATCGTGCGAGTCATGAGTGGGCTAGCCAATGCAAGCCCACTCACGCACTCGGTTGATTCGCACGTCTACGGCTTCGCAATGCTCACTCGGGCGTCGAGCGTCTTCTCGATCCGCGCGGCGCTGTCTTGAAAGTGGGCCTTCGTGTAATCGTCGAGCTTTTGCTCTGACGCCTTTTCGAGCTTGCCTTGCAGCGACTTGAGCTGAGCGTAAACGACGGTCTGCACGTCTTCGGGGAAGTCACCGCGACCGGTACCGAGAGCGATCGACGCGAGCCGCTTGAGGTACAGCCGTTGCAAGTTGCGACGCAAGCTGCTCACGGCCGGCTTACGGTTGCTGTACTCGCCCGGCTTGAGCGTGTCGAGCTCGCTGAAGATCGACTTCGTCAACCGCGCGAGCAACTCGGCGGTTGTCAGCGCGTCTTGATCGGCCGGGATCTTCAGTTCCGAGTCATGAATGCGCGTCAGCGTGAGCGGTGACAGAATGTGATCCAGCACGCGATTCTGCCACATGGCAATCACGTCGTGCACGGCATAGTCGAGACGCTCGGGCTCGTTCACGCCCCAGTGGCTCCAGCGCGAAGCGGCCAGATAGTTGTACACCTCGGGCGAGACGTTGAACGGCTTGTCGCCGAGCAGCGTCTTCTCAATCAATTCGAGCGCTTCACGTTGCTTGGCCACGGGCACCACGGTGAACGGCGGCTTGGCGTTGGCGTCCCCCTTGTGATGACGGTTCACTTCGATACCGCCGATCATGCGGGCCGAGAAGAACGTGGCCAGGCCATAATTGCCGAGCAACACACCAAACGCCTGACGACCACGTTGATAACCCTCGCCTTCCTTCGTGACCTTGTTGATCACGTCGGGCAGCAACTCGTTGACGATCTTCGAGCGGAGCTTGGTGTACTCGAGCGGGTCCTTGCCCATGTCGAAACGGTTCGAGTACGGGTCACTGTCGATGCCGCGGGTATCTTCGTCCGTGGCGTAGGTCAACAGCGGCTCACCCGACCGCGCGGCGATCTTGTTCAAGTCCTTCACTTCACTCTCGGGACTGCCCGAGAACGGCTTGTAACCGTACTCAATCGCCCACAGGTCATACGGTCCGACCGTGGTCGAGTAGAAATCGCCTTGCTTCATCCCCTTGGGAACAAGATTGACCGGCGTGTAGTCCATCACCGAGCCGGTGAGGCCCGTCTCTTTGGTCTTCTCGCGGTCTTGCATGTCGGTCAAGTTGTAGATCGTGCTCGACTTGAAGTTGTGACGCAGACCGAGCGTGTGGCCCACCTCGTGCATCGTGACTTCTTTCAAGCCTTGCATGATCATCTTTTCTTGGATCTGAGTGGCCGAGGCCGGATCGGCAGCCAACATTGCGGTGGCGCCCAAGGCGAACTCACGCGACATGTGGCGGTGCAGTTCGCAGCGGCAATGGGCACCGTGCTGTTGCAAGAACGGGATGCGGCTCTGCTCTTCTTGATATGTGTGCAGATCGAGCGGACCACCGGTCATCGCGGCAATCGAGGCCGGCGTGTAGATCTCGTACTCACGCTTCCAGAACTGCACGAAGTCCGAATCGAAAATGATGTCGGCATCGAGAATCTGTCCGGTCATCGGGTTCACGCGGCTCGGGCCCATCGCGAAACCGGCTCCCGCCGTGATCCAGCGGAACGTGTTGTAATTGATGTCTTCCGGAT
>JAEUIL010000437.1 GCA_016794255.1 Planctomycetaceae bacterium
TGGACTCCGCGAAAAGCGGCACTAGCTACTTTCGCCACGGCGCTCGTCGCTGCGATAGCACTCGTGCTCTACTGGTTTCAGCTGCTGTGGGGATTGATGCTGCTCGCGATTCTGTTGGCTGCTGCACTCAAACCATTGATCGCCGGTCTTCATGCGCGCGGTTTGAGTAACACCCTCGCGATTCTGTGCGTGGTCGCCACGCTGGGGTTGGTTGTGCTGGTGGCCATTGGCGTGGGACTGCCGCTGGCACTCGATCAACTCGCCGAAGTGAGTCGGCTGCTGCCCCAGCAATACGAACTGCTGCGGCAATCGCTGCGAGACTCGCCGCATGAATGGCTCGCGCGATTGGGAGAGCTTTTGCCGGCCGACTTGCTCGCCTCGATCACCGTCGCCGACGTGGTCGATGGCAGTTCGGCGCTGTCGATCGTAATGACTGCGGCAGGCTACATGTTGCGGGGCATCGCCTTGACGTTCGCCGTCTTGCTCCTGACCGTGTACTGGTTGCTGTATGAACAACGAACGCAACGGTCGTTGATTCTGCTCGCGCCGGCCAAACGTCGGCAGGAATGGCTGGATTTGTGGGAGCAAATCGATGCCAAGCTCGGCGATTTTCTGCGGGGTCAAGCGCTGCTCTGTGTCGCGATCTTTATCGTGTCATGGCTCGGCTTTGCGCTCATCGGTCTGCGCGGTGCGTTCTTTCTCGGACTGATTGCCGGAGTGCTGGAGCTTGTGCCGTATGTCGGACCTACGCTCAGCGCGACCCTGGCGGTCGTCGTGGCCGCGATCTTTGGCCCGCATGCGGTGGTGTCGGCAATCGTGGTGTCGATCGCGATTCAACAGCTCGAAAACTACGTGCTCGTGCCGCGGATCGTGGGGAGCGTCGTGGGTGTCAATCCGATGGTCACGCTGTTGGCGATGGCCACTTTCGGCATGCTGTTTGGCATGTTGGGCGTGGTGCTGGCCATTCCGCTCGCCGCGATCGCCCAACTGTTTCTCGAACACTTTGTGTTTAGTGCCGAGGCGCTGGAACCCGCACCGATCAAGGGGCGCGAACGACTCAGCCGTCTGCGCTATGAGGTCGAGGAACTGCTTAAAGACATTCGTGTGAAGACCCGTCAACCGTCGAGCGACGAACCTCAGCCGCATGAGCACGAACTGGACGAAGCGATCGAAGGGATTGCCGCCGATCTTAGTCGGTTGCTCGTGCCCGAGTCGGCGAATGCGGCGCAGCCCGCGAGTCAGCCCGGCGAGTTGAGCCTGCTATGAGCCATTATCTGGGGATCGCTGCGACGGTACTGGGCACCTTGGCCGTGCTCGCGCTGGCGGTGTATTTGTATCCGATCTTGCTCTTGATTCTGTTCTCGCTCGGCGGCGCTGGCGCGACGCGGCCGTTGATCGACTCGTTGGCAGCGCGCGGCATCCCGCGGATGGCGGCGATCCTAGGGGCGTACGCGCTCGTCATCGGCATCCTGATCGTGGTGTTGGTATTAATCGCGCAGCCGCTGGGACAAGAAACGCAACGATTGTTTGTCGAGTTGCGCCAAGGCATTCACGCGGCCCAAACGCACGAGGCCGACGCGACCGCCGTGCAACGATTGCTCCTGCGTCTGTTACCGCTCGTCGATCAACCGTGGCAAATCATCGGCAACGCGAGCTTCGATCAATGGCGTCTATTGCTCGGTTGGACGTCGGGTGTCTTGGAAACGATCACGCAGGTGGTCGTGGCCCTCGTGCTCAGCATGTATTGGGCGGCTGATCGACTGCACTTCGAGCGCCTGTGGCTTTCGCTGCTGCCGCTCGAACGACGTGTTCCGGCCCGTGAGGCATGGCGCGAAATGGAGCACGAAGTGGGCAGCTATCTGCGTAGCGAAGCGATTCAGTGCTTGGCTGCGGGACTGGTGTTGGGCGTGGCCTATCGACTGGTTGGGTATCCGTATCCGACGTTGCTTGCCGTGTGTGCCGCGGTGCTGTGGTTGATACCCTGGGCGGGCTTTTTGTTCACGCTGGCCGCGGCGACGCTGCTCAGTTTGCCCACGTTGCTCGGCGATCAACCGGCCAGCGCCTGGGGGCCACTCGGCGCGGCGATGGGGCTGACCGCCGCGGCGTTCTTGATGCTCGAGCTGGCACTCGAACCGCGACTGTTCAATCGACGGCGCTACAACTCGCTGTTGATCGTGTTGCTGGTGCTGATGTTTACCGAGTTGTTCGGCTTAGTCGGGCTATTGCTCGGCCCGCCGATCGGTGTGTTGGTGCAGACCCTAAGTCGCACGTGGCTGCGGCATCGGTTGGCGAGTGAGTCGCCACCGGCCGACGTCGAACAACTCGACCAGCGCGTCGCCGCCTTGAGCCGTTCACCGCTCGGACTGACGACCACGCCCGAACGACGCAATCTCATCGAACGACTGCAAAGCCTCGTGAGTGAAGCGAAGGCGACCTGAGCGATCACCGCACCCATGTGGGAACCGACACGAACGCTGAGTGGGTTAAGCGCGCGCCTGGGCGTGGTGCTGCGGATGCTGCGCCATGCGGGCGATCGCTGGAGCGAAGACGGCTGTGCGATCATGAGCGCGGCAATGTCGTACTACGCCGCGTGCTCGTTGTTTCCGTTGTGCTTGGTGCTGACGTCGGTTGTCGGTTGGATGCTAGCGATGTCGGAGACGGCGGGCGAAGCGCAGACCCGGTTTCTCGACATTGTCAGTCAACAAACCTCGCCCTGGCTCGCGCAGCAACTGACGAGCATCCTGCAAAGCGTAAAGCGCGATGCGAGCGGATTTAGCATCTGGGGCACGGCGGGCTTGCTCGTGGCGTCGATGGGCATGTTCTCGCAGTTTGACGCGGTGCTCGAACAAATCTGGCACGGTCACCGACGCAGCGACGACAGCTTCTGGGGCTATGTGAAGCGTGCGGCGACGAGTCGACTCAGCGCGTTTCTGGTGCTGCTGGTGCTTGGGCTGTTGATGGGCTTGTTGATGGTGCTGGAACTGGTCCTGGCCGGCATTCGCGAGGCGATCGTACGCGAAGAGGCCAGCCTGTGGTTGTGGAGCAACGGGCAACGGCTGCTCACGCTGGGCATCAATGCGTTGCTGCTCTCGTTGTTGTTCAAGACGTTGCCGCGCGCACGAGTCAAATGGCGAGCGGCCGCCGCGGCGGGATTGTTCACCGCTGTCATTTGGAAGCTGGGTCAGGGACTGCTCGCCGCATTCGTGATCGGCGAT
The DNA here is from genome assembly GCA_016794255.1 of Planctomycetaceae bacterium. Taxonomy (GTDB): domain Bacteria; phylum Planctomycetota; class Planctomycetia; order Pirellulales; family PNKZ01; genus JAEUIL01. The sequence continues at coordinate 3,216 of JAEUIL010000437.1, forward strand.
TATTACTCCCCCTATGGCGTTATCGGGGCCTTCCTAGCCGTCATGCTGTGGTTGTACTACCTGAGCGCCGTACTGTTCTTGGGGGCCGAAGTGGCTTGGGTTGCGCATCATTGGCCCCGCTTGAAACGCCGCCAGGCCATCGTGATGCGTCACGATTCAGATTGAGCAAGTTGCGACCGGTTTTGTGTCCGCTGGCGACGCAACTCGCCGTTCCGTTTTGGCTCGGAAGCCCTGGCACGCAGGTTGCACGTTCGCCGTCGCAACCCTGGCGCGGGTCGCGCACCTGTGCCCCTTCAATACTCTTTTCGCAAAAGGGACGGACCCATGGTCAATCAGCAGACGCTCAAAGGCAATTGGAAAAGCGTGTCGGGCAAGCTCCGCTCGCACTGGGGACAACTAACCGACGACGATGTTTCGACCTTCAACGGTAACGTCGACCAACTCGTGGGCTTGATTCAACGCAAGACGGGCGAAGGCCGCGAGGCAATCGAGAAGTTTCTGGATGAAACTGCCGATCAAGGCGCTTCGATGATGGGTCAGGCCACGGAAGCTGCCGGTCGTTATGCCCAAGAAGCCGCGCAGACCGTCGAAGATGCGACGCAAAAGGCGAGCGAAGCTCTGCGGCAAGGTTACAGCGAGGCCGAGGACATGATTCGCCAACGTCCGGGTGAGTCGATCGCGGTGTGCTTTGGTGCAGGTGTGTTGTTGGGCCTGATCGTTGGTTTGACGATGCGTTCGCGTTAAGTCCTGCCCGCGTTCCTTTAACCAACGAGGTAGTCACCCATGAACCGTACTAAACCCGAGAATTCGTCCCGTTTTTCGCAAACGACTCCCGACCCCGGTGCTATGGTCCGGGGTCATCCGATCGAGTCGGCCTTGATGGTGTTCGGGCTGGGGATCGGGGTCGGCATCGTGCTTAGTCACGCGCTGCAAGAACCGATCCGGCACATGCTCGAACCCGAGTCGACGACATTTCAGAAGATTAGCAAGCAGGTGATGGAAGCTGTTCAGCAAAGTTTGCCCGAGGCGGTGGCGCGTCATTGGGGCAACTTCAGTCGTTAACCACGACCGCTGATCGGCAACCGCTTTCGCATGAGGAGCAACCATGGACCCGGCCGGTGATGGCGAGAAAATCCGCCGCGAGATGCGCGAGCTGCGCGAGGAGTTTGATAGCGATGTGCAGCAGATCGTCGCTCAAGCGCGGACGTTGACCGACTGGCGCTCGTATGTGCGGGCCAGACCTTGGCTCTGTGCCGGAGCGGCGGTCGCCGCGGGCTACGTGCTCACACCGGGCCTGCGCCGTGCGGCGCGGCCCGACTTGGCCGAGCTGCGAAAGTTGCTCGATGAAGGGAAGCAGTTGCTCGCCGCTCACGCCGCCTCACCTCCGGCTAAAGCGACGACAGCGACCTCATTGCTGACGGTAGTGTTGGGCATCGCGGCGCGATCGTTGGTGCAGCGTGGCTTGATGGTCGTGGCCGACCGGTTGAGCGCACATGCTCCGCGCCCGCCGCAGCCCGCGGTTTCTCCTCAACCTGATTCGCCGACGTGATGCCATGATTAACCGCGTTCAGGATTTTTACGACGTGCAATATCGGCTTCCGGATGACGATCCCCGACGTGCCGCGGGCGTGTGGTCGAAGGCCACCGAGCGGGTTGAGCGGGTGATTGTCGAGCAACCGGGCCGCAGTTTGCTCGTCGCCGTTATTTTGGGAATGGTGACCGCATGTCTAGTCAAGCGACGTTGAATCCCCCCACCGGCAATCATCGCCCCACACCCGAGCCCAAGTTGGCCGACGGCGCTTCGCATGCGCTGCATGACTTGGTGATGCTCGCCGAGCTGCAGGCGAAACTACTCGAACTCGATTTGAAACAGGCCGTACAACGCGTGCTGCGGCATGCTGTGCTGCTGGCGATCGGTGGCTTGCTGCTGATCGGCGCGGTGCCGGTGGCGATCATCGCGCTGGCGTTGACGCTTGCGCAAGAATTGCCCGTCTCACTCGCCGCAGCGTACTGGCTCACGTTGCTCGGCGTGGTGCTGGCTGCCGGGCTGCTCATTTTCGCGGCGATGTTGCGCTTGCGCCAAGTCACGAATGTCTTTGCCCGGTCGAAGGCCGAGTGGCGCTGCAACGTGCAGTGGCTGAAGGACACGTTGCGCGGACGACGACCGGCCGAGTGAAACGTTTGCGTTGTCATTGAATGAAATCGATTTCACATTCTTGCTGAGATTTTTTGGAAGGAGTTTGGGTCATGGATTATCAAACACAGACCGGTTACGGTCGCAGCCTGTCGGAAGAGAGTCGCCAATTTGGGCAATCCGGCGGCGAGGAAATGCGCGTCCTGGAAGATGTGGGAACTTATCTGAAGCGCTACGCACGGGAACGACCCGAGGTCGTGGCATATACCTGCTTCGCTGTTGGCTTCTTGCTCGGCTGGAAACTGCGACCCTGGTAAAGGGGTTGAGCAGGCGGCGAGCCCACGCGATTTTGTCGATGAAAAGGCGTGCGGCTCGCCAGATGGGGCCTAATGCAGGGGTAGCTTCTCCGGTAGCGGCCACGCGGTAACATCTTGGCCGACGATGACACGGCTGAATAACTCGGCGATCTCTGCTATGCTCTCGTTCATGCGGGGCGAACGGGACAAGGCCCGCGTTGTGTCCTAGTTGCTGGCCGGTGGATCGTCGATGTCGCGCGTCTCGCAACCATTACCGATCGTCGATCGTTCGCATTTCAACTGCGGTGCAATCGGCCGCTGGCTGGCACAGGTCGCCTTGGCTCTGCTGGTGGCGGTGGCGCTCACGTTGGCCGTGCGACGCGCGGCGGGGGCGTTCAGTAGACCGCTTCCCTCGGTCATTCTCGCGGTGATCGGCGCTTGCGTGACGCTGCTGATCGTGTCGAGTCGCGCGGCGCTGCCGACTACGTTGGCCGGGCGAGCGTTGCCGAGTTGGCTCGGCGCGACGATCGGGCTGGCGCTCGCCGTGCGCGGCACTTCGGCGACCGGACTGGTGTGGTTGCTAATCGGCGTGGTGGCCGAGGCTCTGTGGCATTGGCGGAGCGTCTTCACCGAGCGGGACGCAGTCAATTCGACGCTCGCGGAACCACCGCCGCTCCTTGCACCGGTTGTCTCTGTTGCGGAAGTCGCAGATGACGCGACCGCAGGGGATGAAATTCTCGACCTGCGGCAAAATCTGCGGCGCGGCGTGACGGCCGATGGCGTCGACGTGCTGATCGGCGAAGTGCAGGCGGTGTTCGCGATCGAGCAACGCATCGAGACCGTGCATCTCGCGTTTTGCCCGCCGTTTGAGCGGACGCCGACGCTCGATCTCGAACAGGTTGAGGGGCCCGAGGCGCGGATCGAGGTGGGGCAGTTGGTTCCGTACGGGGCGCGGCTCGAGTTGAAGCTCTCGCAGCCGGGGCCCGCGCGTGTCACAATAGCGCTGTCGATCCGCGCGACTTCGGACGAGCCGGCGACAAACCCCGCCGCTGATTAACCACCATTTCTACCGACACGAGCATGGCACGCTGGCCCCGCAACGCTTGGACAACGCTGATCACTTACGGCATGGTGTTCTTACTGCTGCCGCTGCTTTGCTGGTGGGCGTATCACTGGGTCCGCGGGCAGTAATGGTTGCCGCGACCGACGGCAGAGCCGTCGGCTTGGAGTTCGGTCGGGGGCGCGAAATCGGTTAATTCACCGACTTGATCGGCATCAGGGCACTGGCGGTGCTGGTCCCCGCGGCGGCGCGTGACGGCCCGGCTTGTTTCAACGCGTCAATGACCGTGGCGCGACTCGAGATCAAATCGCGAAGGACGATCGGCTCGGTCGGCTTGCCCGCGGGGAAGATCGCAAGCACCGGAATCGAGTTGCTCCCCAAGCTTTCCAAGGCCCGTTTGATCTCGTCCGATTCGTCGGTCCAGTCGGCGAGCAACGGCACCACCCCATTCTGCTCGACGACTTGTTTCACATCTTGCACGTCGATCGAGTTCTTCAGATTCAACTTGCAGGTCAAGCACCACTCGGCCGTGAAGTCGACCATCACGGTCTTGCCGCTGGCGGTGAGTTGCGTCAAGCGCTCGGGCGAATACGGCTGCCAAGGCAACACGCGTTCGGTTGGCCCGAGCAAGGCAAACGAAATCCAACCGGCGATCGCCGCGGCGGCCAAGCCTTGGCCCCAGGCGAACGTTAGCTTGCGAGCCCCTTCGTACAACGGTGTGCGTCCGATCCACCAGCAGCCGGCCCAAATCGCTACCAGCATCCCGAACGTGGGGACGACGTATTCACGCTTCAAGAACGTGAACATGAACACCACCGTACCGAGCAGCACGAAGGCGAGCATCTGCTTGAAGGTGTCCATCCACGCTCCCGGCTTCGGCAGGAATCGGATCAAGCGGGGAAACGCGCCGATGAGCAAGTACGGCGACGCCATGCCGACACCGATGCAGAGAAAGATGATGTACGTGACGATCGGCGGCTGCTTGAGCGTGAACCCAAACACCGGTCCGAGAAACGGTCCGCTGCAAGGCGTGGCGAGCACCGTGGTCAACACCCCTTTGAAGAACGCGCCGCCGGCCCCTTCCTTTTGTTGCAAATCGTTGGCCTTGCCCGAGCCGACGAACCCCGGCAGCGGAATCTCCCAGACGCCCAAGAAACTCAAGGCCATCGCAAACACGATGCCCGACATGACAATGTTAAAGCCGGTCGATTGGAATTGCTGACCCCAACCGAGATTGAGGCTCACCGCAGCAGTGGCGAGCACAGCAAACACGCTGAGCAGACCGAGCGAGTACCACAGATTCAGCGTCAGCACGCGAGCGCGGCTCTGGCCGGCCTGCTCGACGAACGACAACACTTTGAGCCCGATCACCGGCAACACGCACGGCATCAGGTTCAAGATCAAACCGCCGACGAGGCTAAAGCCGATCATCAATGGCAACGCCGCGAGATCGAGTTGTTTGACGTTTGCGGTTTGCTCCAGGGCCAGCACTACCTCGCCGTACTTGGCGGGCGAGAACGTCAGGGGCAACGTGCCGCTGTCGGCCGTTCCGACCGTCACGGTTCCAACGAAGCTCGCGCCGCGCGCCGGCAGGCAGCTCTTGGCATCGCACGTTTGATAGCCGATCAATCCGCTGATCGTGTAGTCGCCCGGCTTAGCGTCGGCCGGAATCGTGATGTCGATCGTCCAAGCGGTGCGGTCCTTGTGGACCCATTTCACTTTGCCCGTGTCGGGATCTTTTTTCTCGAGCGGAGCAGCGGACGCGAGGGGCTTGCTCGCGGCAAGGCCGGAGGTTTGCGTGAGGGTGACGAGCGTCGGTTGATAGCCGGCCGCTTTACCGGAGGGACCCGCTTCGAGGGCGTAGACGTGGAACCCGTCGATCGGCTCGGCCGAGACGACGAGCTTGGCCTTGCCACCAGGCGCGACCGAGGCCGGTTCGACGTGGCCGCGGAGGATCGCCTTCGAGATTTCTTCGCGGAAACCGTCGCTGGCCGTCGGTTTGAAGCTGGCGTTGAACTCGTAAGGCTTCGGCGGCAGACAGTTTTTATCGATGTCGCTGCACGCTTGGGCTGTGACCTTGCCGTTGATCGTGATGTCGGCCGGGTTGACGCCCGCGGCCAATTTGACCGGCGCGCTCCAGGTGACTTGCTTGCGGTGCTCTTCGAGCTGGATCCCCTTGAAGACTTCGTTGTCGATATGGGTTTCCGGAGCCGGGTTGGGGGCGAACTCGCCGACCACTTCAAACGCTGGATTCGGCGTCAGGGCAATCTTCGTCGCCAGGGGGCCCCCTTTCGGCTGCGTGATCGAATAGATGTGCCAGCCATCTTCGATCTTGGCCGTGATCTGCAACACGCCGGGCTTGCCGGGAGCAGGCACCACGAACTGAGCCGTGACCGCCACCGGGGTCGGGGCTGCGACTTGGGCATTGGCGTTCGGATCGAGCAGCGAGAGATTGACACCCTGCGCCGCGAGCGGAGCGACGACGAGCGCCCAACCGCAGAGACCCATTGCCAGCCATCCCGACAATCGTTTCCAAGCATGCATGCCAGCAGACTCCCAAACAAAAAACGGCCGACCTTGCGGACGGTAGATCGATAGTTTCATCGACCTGTGACCGACGGATTATACGGTCTCAGTCGAGTTGATCGTTACGGTTTGCCAAGTCACCACTAGTGTGATGATGGCATGATCGCGCGAGTCACACAATAAAGTACTCAAATTGGCCCGGTTTTCGTAGATGAGCCCGGCTAGCTCGGCAATTTGGGGGTGAAAACCTCAGGCAGCCGGGTGAGGAAGTGCCGCACACGCTCCTCGACCCGGCCCAGATCTTGAAATACGCGCCGCTCGACGAACAGCCACTCCAACCAGTTCCAGGCCGAGAGTAATACGTTCGCGCGGTCGAGTTGGATCGCGAGTTCCCGTTCGGCGGCGGTCAATGGCCGCAGCGACTCGTAAGCCGCGAGCCCCTCGGACCACCAAGCGGGATGTCCCGCGATGAGACTGCCGAGCAGCCGGGCGACGTCGGTCGCCACCGAATCGGGTTCCGAATGTGGCATGATATCGATGACCGACATGACATTGCCCAAGGGGTCGAAGAGCACGTTGTCGCGCCAGATGTCACCGACGCACAAGTACGATTCGACGCCGTTCGCAGCCGCAGACAATGTCGCCGTCAACCGCGGCGCTTCGAGCTTGAACCACATCGCGAGGGTGTGCGCCGTGTCGCACCAAAACGGTGTCGTTCGCGGATGCGACGTGACGTAGTCGACAATTTGCGGCAGACGTCGCTGTTGCAGTTCTTTGATTCGATCCAAACGCTTGACCGCGGCGGGTGGAAGCCGGCCAGGTGAAATTGGCGTGACATTCAACGTTTGCAACGTGAGATGCAATACGGCTAAGGCGCGCATCGCGCTTTGTACGTGAGGTTCTCGCACTCGCCCCTCGGGCACGATTTGGCCGGGCAGCCAATCGCACAGGTCCCAGTAGTCACAATTATCAGACAAGTGAATCTGATGGCCCTCAGTTGTGTTGATCGGAATGGGCACCCTAAAAGGAAGCCGCACGCCCCGCAGTCGCTTCCACAGTTCGGAGTTAATACGAAAGTCATTGATGTTTGATAACCCCGGGGCATATCGCCGCAGCGCCAACGGGCCCCGGGGTGTCGTGAGCCGCCAGAATTGCGAGCCGCTGAAGCCACCGGCCCCGCCCAGATACTCGATCGCCGTCGGCTGACAGTCGGCCGGGTAGTGCGCGAGGATCGGGCGAATATCGAGGTTCATCGAAAGTGGTATCCGCCAGAGGTGGAACGGCCGGCTCGACCCCGGCTGCCTACAATCGCTACAAGCATCATACTCGGGCCGGGTCGTCGTTTCTCGATCGCCGCGGGCTACGACAAAATGTCAAAATGTGCCGGGGCCGGGTAGTGTGCCGCGTTCGCAATTTGGGTAGGCTGGCTTATATTTAACGGTCAGCCCGCTCACCGTGGGGCATCGCCCCCGGTACGCTCCCCAAGCTATCCCGCCTTAACTCCCAGACGAGGGAATCGAAGATGAAGTTGGCGCATTGGACCCTTTCGCTGTTGCTGCTCGCCGTGATGTTCGGCACCGTCGCCGCTCAGGCCGACGAGACCAAGACCAATGACTCGAAGAAGAACGACAAGCCGACGGCCAACGAACCGACCGCGGCCGACCCGGCCCCGTCGGGTCCGATGAGCAGCTCGGGCGGCAGCAGCGGCTCGTCAGCGCCGGCACCGCGACCCAAGTACCCGCCCTTCAGCGAAGTGGCCAAGGACTTCACCCCGGTCGATGGTCTGATCAAGCTCTACCGCAAAGACAATCGGCTGCTTGCCGAACTGACGCCGGACAAGCTCAACCGCGATTTCATCGTGTTGACCTCGATCGCCAAAGGGATCGGCGAGGGGATGTTGCTCGGTGGTATGACCTGGGGCTTTGGCGACGATTGGCTCTGGCAGTTCCGCAAGGTCGACGACAACGTCCATGTCGTGCGCCGCAACGTCCGTTTCAAAGCCAATCGCGGCTCGCCGGAAGAGAAAGCCGTGCGACTCGCGTACACCGACAGTGTGTTGTTCGCCTTGCCGATCATGACGCAAGGTCCCAACGGCGGCATGGTTGTCGATTTCTCACAGATCTTCATGTCCGACCTGCCGCAAATCTCGCGCATGCTGCCGGGCTTTGTCTTCTCGGGCACCAAGAGCACCTGGGCTGCGGTAAAGGGCTTTAAGGACAACGTTGAACTCGAAGTCGCCGCGACTTACGCCTCGGCCGGCGGTGTCGAAATCGACACCGTGCCCGATAGCCGTGGTTTGACGGTCAACGTCCACTACTCGATCAGCCTGTTGCCCGAGACTGGTTATCAACCGCGGATGGCCGACGACCGCGTCGGTTACTTCTTGACCGTGGTCAAGGACTTCTCGAAGAAAGCGACGGACTTCGATCGCTTTGTGCGTTACATCAATCGTTGGGACTTGCAGAAGGCCGACCCGATGGCCGAGAAGTCGCCGCCGAAGAAGCCGATCGTGTTCTGGCTCGAAAAGACCGTGCCGTACCAATATCGTCAGCCGATTCGCGAGGGGATCCTCGAGTGGAACAAGGCGTTCGAGAAGGCCGGTTATCTCGACGCGATCGAAGTGCGTCAGCAACCCGACAACGCCGATTGGGATCCGGAAGACATCAATTACAACACGTTCC
>JAEUIL010000439.1 GCA_016794255.1 Planctomycetaceae bacterium
GACTTCGCGAAGTCTGTTCCGCCACATAGACGGGACTGGAGACCCGGCCTACGGAAGACATTCACCCTCCTTTTGACACCCGTCGCACGGCTAGCCACACTATGGCTGTCCTGGGTTCGGCGTGAGCATTGGGCAGCGCCAAGAGTCCGTGACCGATCATCTATGGAAAGAAAGCGAACCGCGTTGTGATGGCCAAGTCTAGCGAGCCTGCCGTGGGCATCGATCTCGGTACGACCTACTCGGCCGTGGCCACGATCGAGAACGGACGACCCAAGACGTTGCTCAACGAAGAAGGCGAACTGATCACGCCGAGCGTCGTGTTCTTCGATCGCAACACGGCCGTCGTGGGGCGCGAGGCCATCAAGGCTGCCGAGCATGAGCCCGAGCGACTCGCCTGTTTCGCCAAACGCGAGATGGGCGACGCCGTCTTTCATAAATCGATCTGCGGCCAACAGTTTCCCCCCGATGTGATTCAGGCCATCGTGCTCGAAAAGCTGTATCGCGATGCACAGCGCCATCTGGGGCCGTTCACCAAAGCCGTGGTCACCGTACCGGCGTATTTCAACGAGCCGCGGCGGAAAGCAACTCAAGACGCGGGTCGCATGGCCGGGCTCGACGTGATCGATATCATCAACGAACCCACCGCCGCCGCGATCGCGTATGGTGTGCAACAGGGATTCGTCGATGCCTCGGGCCAAGCGACCAAGCACGAACGCGTGCTCGTCTATGATCTTGGAGGCGGCACGTTCGACGTGACGCTGATGGATATCAAGGGCGCGCAGTTCCGCGCCTTGGCCACCGCCGGCGATGTGTACCTCGGGGGTGTCGATTGGGATACCCGCATTGCCGAGCATTTGGCGAGTGTGTTTCTCAACGATCACAAAGTCGATTTGCACGCCGACAGCGCGGCTTGGGAACGACTCATGCACGCCGCGAGCGAAGCCAAGAAATCGCTCACCGCTCGCGACGAGACCGTCGTGCCGATCGCGCATGAGTCGAAGAAGCTCAAGCTGAAACTGACCCGGGCCGAGTTTGAATCGTTGACCGCCGATCTGCTCGATCGCACGCGGCTCACCGTGCGCCGGTTGCTCAAAGAGGCCGGGCTCGCTTGGAAAGATGTCACGCGACTGCTCGCTGTCGGTGGTTCGACGCGGATGCCGATGGTCGGCCGAATGCTCGAGGAAGAGTCGGGCCTGAAATTTGATCGATCCGTGTCTCCCGACGAGGCCGTGGCTCACGGCGCGGCAGTGTACGCCGGGATGTTGCTCAAGGCTGGCGGTGCAATCGACGGCATCACGGTGAGCAACGTCAACTCGCACGACCTCGGCGTGTTGGGCGTCGATCCCGAGACGCGACGGCCGCGGCGCAAGATCATGATTCCGCGCAACACGGCGCTCCCCGCGCAAGTCACGAAGCCGTTCAAGACGGCTCGCGACAAACAAGACAGCATCAAGGTGCAGGTGATCGAAGGGGGAACCGACAGCGGCTCGAACGCCACGGCCATCGGCACCTGCGTGATCAACGACCTGCCGCCGCTCCCCGCGGGTACGACGATCCAAGTCATGTTTCGCTACGGGCAGGACGGACGACTGGCGGTCAAAGCGTCGATCCCCTCGATCGAGCGCGACGCCCATCTCGAAATCGAACGGGCAAGCGGCATTCCCGAGGACGACATCGTCGGCTGGGCCGATTGCATTCGGGCCGGGCTTGGTGTGCCGGATGAAGGGTGAGAAAGGCAGGTGAGTAAGTGAGTAGGTGAGTAAGTGCCGGTGGTGCTTGGTGCTTAGTGCTTGGTTCAAAGACGCGGAGCGGAGCGGGTGATGGGCGCGGCTCGCTTGCGGTTTCGCGCTCAACTCGCGAGTTTCGGGCAAGTCGGCGAGAGCCCGGAACTTTTCAGGCGTTGGCGGGTTTCATTCCCAGTTGACCCGCTGCATCCGCCGAATTTTTCGCCCCTTTCCGGAGCTTTCACCATGCGTATCTCGCGTTTTCACGCCAACTGGCTGTTCGCCGTGCTGGGCGGTCTGGCCACCTTCTCGACCGTCGGGGCCGAGGACAAACCGGCCGATTCCAAACCTGCCGCGGACGCCAAAGCCACCGCCGAGCGCGAGACGCTATTCAAACAGCTCGACAAGAACAGCGACGGCGTGGTCGCGGCCGACGAGGTGGGCGACGAACAAAAGCGGCTCTTCAATCGACTGTTGCGTAACGACAAGAACGAAGATGGCAAGCTGAGTCTCGAAGAGTGGCTCGCAGGCACGCAGGAAGATCGGCCCGCGCGTCGCTCGGAGGGTCAGCCCGGCGAAGGACAGAATGGCGAGCGACGTCGGCCCGAGGGTGGCGATCCACGTCAAGAAGCCGAGACGATCTTCAAACGGGCCGACGCCAATGGCGATGGCAAGGTGGTGCTCGACGAGGTGCCCGAGGATCGTCGCGAGCGGTTCGCACAGATGATCGAACGCGCCGACAGCAACGGCGACAAGGCGCTCACGCTCGAAGAGTTCACCAAGGGCTACGTGCTTGCCCGCAGCGCGCTCACCGGCAATCCGGTTCCGCCACAGGGCGCTGGCGGCGCACCGGGCGAGGGTCTGCTGCGACTCTTCGATGCCGACGGCGATGGCAAGCTGAGCAAAGCCGAGACCGCGGCAGCCGGCGAGGTGCTCAAGAAATTCGATCACAACGAAGACGGTGACCTGAGCCGCGAAGAGTTGAACGCGGGCATTGCCGCCAAGTTCGGCGCTCGTCCGTCAGCCGGTGGACCGCCGGGAGCGCGGTTCGGTGCCGAGCAGTTGCTCGCCCGCTGGAAAGAGGCCGACAAGAACGGCGACGGCAAGTGGAGCAAGGACGAAGTTCCCGAGCGAGCTGCCGAACACTTT
>JAEUIL010000447.1 GCA_016794255.1 Planctomycetaceae bacterium
TCCGATATCGAGATGTAATTCTGGGCGAGGATCAACAGGTCCAGTAGGTTACGCACCAGTTGGCGCATAGCGCGTCGCCAATAGCCTTCGTCCTCGCGACCACCGAACTTCGCCTGTCGCTCTGCGACTTGCAACACTTCCGAGAAGAGATTGACGAGGTTCTCGACGATCCCACCACCGGGACCAGGACGATGCAGTTCGTAGTCGAGAAAGTTGAATCGCCACGCCGAGCCCGGTGAAAAGGCCGATTGTGGAGCTATACGATCGTGAGAAGGATCCATACCAGATCCGAAATCTAGCGCACGACGAATCTCAAGTTGCGATTGAACGCCAGCTCCGCGAAGCGCTCGATGCGTGGATGGTACGCGAAGGCGATTACTTACCGTTGCAAACGCACGCGATTCAGTCCCGAAACTGACAAAACTCTACTCTCGCCCCCCTTTGGTCACGCGATAGTCCGCACTATCGTTGGTGCCGCTATCATTTGACTGCCGAATTTGAAATCCATTCCTCGGGCAGACGCTTGCTCCTGTCCGTCGTGACTCCTGCGGCACTGATCGAATATTTGACTTAGGAAACTTAAACGCTAACGACTTCCAAAATTCAACTCGTTTCGAGAATTTGCGATTAAAGTTCCCTTGGTCCGTTGTGTTTGACCGATTGGCGTGTGCGATCTCGGTCGATGTTACCGAACCGCTGGAAGCTGCATTGTTACGCAATCATTTGTTCGCTGGTGCAACTTGGTCGCCAGGAAGCGAAAAATGACCGAAACGGCCGCGAGGCGATCTTTCCTCGCGAAAAAGGAGTTCATTATCGTTCGATACTTGCCAGAACGAACGATGCTCGGCGGCAGAGCCCATCACCTGCACGAACGCGACCTGATCGATTCGGGTCGTGACATCGCTGTCGCGTCGTCCGACGCGGCACCAGGGGTTGAGCCATGCCACAGCGATGACCTCATCGCACGTCAGAGGCTGATTATGAACCAGGCGCGATCGATAGGAACCGTGGCCGTAGACGCACGTAAAGTCAGCCTTAGGAAGCACCAGCTTCGTCCATTTGCCCGGTTCTAGATAACGTCGCGATTGGTAAATCGCAAAATCGACATCGGCGTAAGTCCGAATCGTGCGATAGCTCATTTGATAATCGAATCCCGGGCCCGGAAACGCTCGCAAGTTATTGGCGGGTGCGAAACGATGCCAGGGAAACGGTCGGCTGGTTGGGGCGACGAAGATTAGAAAGTCGATTGGCACCGTCGGCCCAGTGCCAATTAGCGTGTTTCGTTGGTCGGGAGCGTCGACAGCAATCGTCACTGCCAACGCATTCGCTTGCCCATCGCCCTCGGTTCGTACACCGGTGCATTGAACCTCCTCGGCAGTTCTACCCCGAGATGCCAGCGATCTTTGACCATCGTGACCGTTGTCCACGACGGAGAACCGTTGCGGAGCAAAACGAAGTGGCTTCTCCCGTTTCCACGACTGCTCGAACCATTCGGCTTCGGCGTCGGCCATGTAGAGATTGAACGTCCGATCGAGGCAACGGTCCTCGAAATCGGCAATCATCTTTCGCGGTTGAATTTGATCGGGGGCAAATGATGCGAAAGGCTTTCCTTCGCCCATTGCCAATAGATCGATTCGATCAATCAAGAACTCACCCTCGGTTCCGGCGGCCACGAAGACGCCGATCGGCTCCTGGGCCCAGCGGTTGTAATAGTTGCGCGGCGCGTCCGTACTGAAAGAGGAACGGCGGTAGTTGCGCCAAGTCGGGTGATTGAAATTGCAGACGACATCGACCCACCGAGGCTCGACACTGGCGCGAATCGTTTGAGGCTCGGTATAGACGTCGCTATTGCCATAGTACGCCGTCGGTCCACCGCAGTAGATGACAGCCTGTCCAGAAACGATCTTCAATCGAACCCGTAAGGCATCAGCTTCGGGAGGACAGAAGGGCGTGAGTCGCACTAAGGACATCGATTCTTCGGCAAGGAGCTGCGAATCATGGATGAGAACGCGCAGTGCTTTGCCCTCGCCGCTTGCGATATCAACCACTTCCATTCGACTTTTTGATCGTGCTTGCAAACGGAACTCTTCGGTCCACCGCCACGAATCCAGAAAGCCCTCTTGAAACGGCCCACTAGGCAGGTCGTCAAAATCTTCGATCACCCCGAGGACAGATTCAAGTATGCCTCGCTTATCTGAAGCAAACAACGCTGCCAGAGGCCACGCGGATGCGATACAAAGGCTGCAGTAGAGGCATACGAATCGAAACAGCATGCGGTCGTCTCTAGTGAGGTGCGATCAACGTACTCGATTAGCACGCTTCAATTAGGATACCAAGGCTAACCGCACGTTGCAGGATTGCTGTGCGTAATTCGATGCGACACACCGCCGCGCGCGTGATTCGGCTGGAATTTCCAGGTAACCCAACTATTCTCGGCGTGTGCTGCGGTATTGTGCCGCACGCGATTTGTCGCTGATTGGATCCAAGGCGACGTGCAGCACGACGCGCTGTCTCGCCGCCGGCTGAAAGGATCGGGCATTGAAGCGTGCCCGGCGACGTCTGGGAGCATTTCAATGCCGACGACGCTCAATGAAGCTGTCTTGAAGTATCTCCGCTCAGGAAATTCATCACGCGGTTCGCGTGCCGAGTATCGCACGACAATTGCGAAGTGGGGCGAATGGGGGCCCTCCAGCGGACTCACCAAGGTTTTCATTTTCAATTGACCGGTACGGTGGTCGTCGCGGCACGCAGCATCCACGAGATTAGCCGCACCGCGATCCCAGACTTTAGCTGCCGGTGGGAACGACGGAAACGTCGCCAATCAGCAGTAGATCGGGATGATGGCCGTAGTGGACACCGTTGAACTCTACCCCTTCGCATTCGCCACCTATGAGGTAGAGCGTGCTGCCATGCAGCACGGCGTTCGGCATGTTATTGCAGAGCGGCAGTGGTGTGGCGCGGCCAAAACGGCGAGTCTGCGTGTCGTAAACCGTGATGTCGCTGTAGGTCGTCTTCCCCCATCGCGTACGATGGGGTCGGCCGTACGCCGGACGCATGGTGCCGTCAGGGTTCATCACGTTCCGCGTCGGTGCGCCGCTGATAAGTAAGATGTATCGATTCTGAAATACGATGTAGTTATTCGGATGCCGCGTGCTCGCTACGGGCAAGTCGTCGAGCCGTTCCCAATTCTGATTCGCGAGATGGAACCGCCAGTTATCGACGACAACGTTGATCTGCTTTCCGGCGTTGTCAAAGCCGGTCAAGCCGCCGAACACGTAAAAATGGTCGCCGACGACTGCCGTAGCCGGCATAAATCGCGGCGTGCCGGGGCACGTGGGCAGCGTTTGCCAGCCCGCGTTGAGGTTTTCGGTGTCGAGTGAAATCAACTGTGCGCCGAGACGCTCAATCTTTCCGTCCAGGCTGGTCACGGTGTGATAAATCGGCGCGGGTGGGGCCGCCATATGAGTCCCGCCGAAGAGCAAAATCCGCTTGCCGGCAGTCGCCGCGCCGGCGAATGCGATCTTCCACGGCAGGTCGGGTAGGTGATCCCAACACCACGCGTTGCCGTCGCGCTGGAGGCGATAGCCATCTCGATGAGCAAGTTCGGCGTAGGTAATTCCGCCAAAGGCGTAAAGTGCATCGTCGACGACGGCCGAAGTCTGCGCTTGGCGGGCGGGGCCGATCATCGGCGGGAGTGGTTGCCAGCCGGCGGTAATATCCTTGAGATTCAGGCCCCAAGTCTTGTCGACGTAACCGCGCGGATATCGCTCCGGTTTGCCGGGCACGCGGTTGCCCGGGTAGAGCGTGCCGCCGCTGCAAAAGCCGCCGGTCCAAACTAGCATGTCGTGCACGATACCCGTAGCGACCGTCTGCACGCCCTGCTTGAGATCAGGCCCGAGCCGCCAACGAATTTCCAGGAGTTGCGGAAGATCTTGCGACGCCTGCACTTCAGTTCGCCGAATGGCCGCCGCCGAGCGCATCGGCTCGGAGGCATCGATACAAAACGTTTGCTTGCGGAGATGGCCGAATTCAAGACGATTCAATCCGCCTGCCCCTCGTTTGGTCATGCTCTCCAGCGCAGCGGCGGCACCGAGCGGACCGTCTTCAACACGCACGGAAAACGTCTCGGCGCCGATCACATATTCCACCGTCCAGGTTTGCCACTTCTTCGGGAGAAAAGTAACCCTCGGTTGAACATCGTGCCAACCGGCCCCGTCATGGAATTGCACACGCCCGCCATGAATTCGCAGTAGGCCGCGAACCGCACCGGGCTCGTAATGTCCTAGTTTGATCGTCGCGTCGATGTCCGCGGGGAGTTCCATGCAGAACTCCATTCGGATCACATCGCCGGGGCGATTTTGATTTGTGGAGAAAAGTGCCAGGGGGTTGCCCGCACCGTGCTCGTCGCGTCTGGTCTGCAAGTACCGAAAGCCGCCATCGGCGAATGGCGGTAGCCTGTGCACGTAGCGATCAACCGCCGAAACCACTTGGTCCCACGGTGTGACCGCTCTCCACAATTTCGGGGCTGGCGATTTCTGCAAGATTGCTTCCGGCGGATGGCCGGCCGCGTCGTGCTCGAATCCGCCTGAGTTGAAGATTACCGTATCAGTTGTCACGTTGGTGACGATGACTGCGCGCAGAGACATCGCCTGTATATGCAGTAGGGCGATCGTTGTAAGGAAGCAAGGCAAGCGCATCAGCCAATCTCGCGGAGAAAACCGGAACTAAAGGGTTGCAATATAACCGTTGTTTATGCCAATGCCATTAAGGCCCTGCACCGCGGCTCAAGCGGGCACCGTCGTCGTCGAGTGAAGCAAAACAATCGCCCGCAAACGCTCGAACTGAACCACCACCCGCTGGAAGCCGGTAGGTTCGAGGGCAATCGTGGCTACGGACTACGGTCCGCGCTAACGATGTTCACGAACAATTCTTGAGGATGTTGCCTTGGATCACGAACCTCGCTCGACGAGCGTTCCAACGCTTCAATTCCGAACGACGCAGTGAGCTGGTCCACGAGGTGATCGCGACAGCTTACGTCGCCTTCGCTCGGCTGGTCGAGCTGGGCAAGTAAGACCTCGCATACGCCACCCTCTTGGCCAAGTTTGCCATCCGCCGGGTGATTGAACTAGCGGGCTGGTTACGGTCTTTGTCCGCACGCAATCGGCGAATTGCGAAAGCGCTCAGAGTAGGTGAATCGATCAAGGACGTGGCGAAACAGTTGCGGGTTCGCAGGCCCGAGTGTTGCAGCTGCGGCGTGAACTTGCAACGTCATGGCTGTGGTATCACGGCGAGTCCCCACGAACAATCCGTCGCCGTGGTTTCAGTCTGATCGTGATGCCCGAGCGCGAACCGCTCGCG
Source organism: Planctomycetaceae bacterium (assembly GCA_016794255.1). Lineage (GTDB taxonomy): Bacteria > Planctomycetota > Planctomycetia > Pirellulales > PNKZ01 > JAEUIL01. The sequence continues at coordinate 5,359 of JAEUIL010000447.1, forward strand.
ATTGATTGGGACGACCCGCCGCATGTCGAGTTGCCGCGGCCGTTTCGCCAGCGTCGCCAACTTGTTGTCTCGTAGTTTGGCAGCTAGCTGCTGTTTACTGGGACCGCTGGTTCGACCTCTGGGACCTGCAGTCCCGTAGTTAGTATTTGACTAACGAGAATCCGATTTTTGCACGCGTCTTACAACCCAGAGATCGGCATCCCCCTTGCCTACCAATCTCTTTGACTGGAAGTAAAGCGCGAAACCGTCGTGCGACAAACTGGGACCCCGTGCCGTCGGATCGGGTTCGGCGAAAGCGTTAAGTTCTCGTACCGAGGTGTAAGGCCCTTCGGCTTTGGGCCGTATTGCTAACCACAATGAGTTCTTTTCGTTCCGATCGCCGCGACAGAACACGGCCGAACGACCATCGGATGCTGGGTGAAAATCAAAATCCTGCTGATTCGAGTTGACTAACGGCCCGAGGTTCTCGGGTTCACCGAACGGTGAACCGTGATGGGTCCACCAACGAAGTTGACCCAACGCCTCCAACTCATCCGCCCGATACGTAGCCAACATCGTCTCATCCGGCCACATCTGAAATTCACCCCGCTTGTTATCCACATGCAAATCACCCATCGATCACCTCCATACAACCGGGCAACGGCAACGATGCGACGAGCGGCCCGAGTCGCCCCGTCGCATTCACGTAGTAACGCTCGGTGACCTTCACCGAGCTGTGGTCCCCGAACGCCTGCACCGCAAACATGTCGGCGATCGCCGACGCCTGCGTGAGCGCGGCCTTCTTCAGATCGTGCAAGTGCACTCGGCCGAGTAAACCGGCGAACGCGGTTAGCGATCGCCAGTAGACATCAAAACGCTGCGCACTCCACCGCCAACCGAAGATCTTCTCGCCGCCGTGCTGGATCGCTTTC
>JAEUIL010000469.1 GCA_016794255.1 Planctomycetaceae bacterium
CCGTCGCGCGGCGCGCTCGGCGTGATTAGCCAGAACGCCAGCCCCGCCACGATCCCAAAGCCGGTCCCCCAGACCGGATCGACACTGCTCGCGTCGCGCAACACGAGGCTCACGAGCCAGAGCGCCGTCATGCCCACCAGCAGACAACCAAGCGTGCTCAACAAAGTGGCAATGAGTGGCGACATGAGGCGAAAGTCCAATCACGGCGAGCGTTCGAGCAAGTAGTGTGACACAAACCACTCGCGTCCTTGGTCATAGCCGAACAACTCGGCCACGGCCAGAAAGAAGACCCGCCAGCGCTGAAGCCACCGTCGCGCAGCGGCTGCTCCGTAAACCTCAACGAGCATCGGCAACACGTGGTCGCGGCGTGCGTCGAGGTTCGCCAGCCAAGCGAGCGACGTGCGTTGGTAATGCGTGCCGTTCCATGACCATTGGCGAGTCACGTGCAAATCGCGATCAAAGCGGCGCAGCAAATCGGCGCTCGGCATGATGCCGCCGGTGAAGAAATAACGACCCATCCAGTTCGCGGCACCGACCGTTTCAAACTCATAGGCCAATTCGCGATGGCAAAAGTAATGCACAAACAGCTTGCCATCGACGTGCAACCAGCCGGCGATGCGGGTGAGCAACTGTTCGTAGTTCCGCATGTGCTCGAACATCTCGACCGAAACGACTCGATCAAACCGAATCGTATGTGTGGTCGCATCTGAGGGCTGAAAATGGTTCATGTCGGCAGTCACGACCCGCAGATTGCGGAGCTGTTTCTCGGCCGCCCGGGCTTCGATGTACTGCCGCTGCGGTGCCGAATTTGAAACGGCCACGATGCGGGCCTGTGGGTATCGTTCGGCCATCCACAGCGACAACGAACCCCAACCGCAGCCCAACTCGAGGATCGACTGACCATCGGCCAACTCGGCACGTTCGCAAGTCACCTCCAAAGCGGCGACTTCGGCGTCGGCAAGCGTCGTGGCAGGGGCGTTGAACCAGCAGCAACTGTATTTTCGCCGTGGACCAAGCACCGTGGCGAAAAACTCGGCCGGCAATTCGTAGTGCTGCTCGTTCGCTTTCTCGGGCACGGGCGCGATCGGCCCGGCCTGCATGGCTTGCACAAAGCGCTCGAGCACCGCACGGCGCTCGGCGGCATCTTGAGCCGCGGCCGACTGCAACCGCTCGGCACAAAGTTGACGAATCGCCACCTTGGTCAGCGCGTCCGGAACCAACCCACGTTCGAGCGCCTCGACACCGAGCGATAACAAACTCATCGCAAGATCCTCTGCAAGTTCTGAGTCAGGGGTTGTTCGTGGCGTCTTGCAGCTGATCGAGCGGCACATCGCGGCGAGGCATGAACTCGCCACGAGGCACGGCCGAGCTTGCCAGACCGATCTCGATCGGGTCGCGTCGGCACTGAGGCTTGTCGAACTGCAACTGCACCACGCCCGTGTACCGCTCTTCAAACACGGCTTCGCAGTAGCAGAGATAGTAATTCCACAAGCGAATAAACGCCTCGGAGTAACCTTGCTGGCGAACATCGTCGAGCTTGGCTTGAAACGCGAGCCGCCAGCGCCGCAAGGTCTCGGCATAATGCGGCGCGAAGTCCTCGCCATGGACAAATCTCAGATCGCTCGCGCGTCCCACCGAGTTGAGCGCCGCCGCGATCGAGGGCAAACAGCCGCCGGGGAACACGTACCGCTGGATGAAATCAACCGAACGCAGATATGCGTCAAACCGGCGCTCGGGCATCACGATCGCTTGCAGCACGAAGCTGCCGTTGGGCCTGAGCAACTCGCCACACTTACGGAAATAGGTGTCGAAGAATTGCTCGCCCACGGCCTCGATCATTTCGATCGACACGAGCTTGTCGTACTTGCCGGTCAGGTCGCGGTAATCGCACAGCAGCACCTCGACCCGATCGTGCAATCGGGACTCGCGAATCCGTTCCCGAGCAAGATCGTACTGTTGCTGCGAGATGGTCGTGGTCGTTACGCGACAGCCGTAACGACCTGCCGCATGCATCGCAAAGCCACCCCAGCCCGTGCCGATTTCGACGACATGGTCGCGCGGCGCGAGCTGCAACTTGCGGCAAATGCGGTCGAACTTTTCGACCGACGCCTCGCGGAGTGTCGCTTCGCTCGTGGCAAAAATACCGCTCGAGTAAGCCAGCGTGTCGTCGAGCCAGAGCTTGAAGAAGTCGTTGCCCAGATCGTAATGCGCGTGAATGTTGCGCCGGCTGCCGGACTTCGTGTTGGCGTGCCACCAGTGATACCAGCGGTTGGCCGACTGCATAAGCCGCGACGGGCCACGATCGAGCTGGTCGGCCGTTTCCATATTCCGCACAAAGATACGGAACAGGGCGGTGAGATCGTCGCAGTCCCAATCGCCGTGGAGATACGACTCGGCGACAGACAACGTGCCACCGAGCACCGCATGCCGGAAGAAACGCGGGTTGCGCACCCGAATGGTCGTGTGCAAATCGGCGGGCTCGCCCAAGGCCACGGTGCCGCTCGCGTCGTCAAGCGTGATCTGGCCGTTGTGCAATTTCGACAATGGCTTGATCAACAGACGTCGTGCCAATCGATCGAACCCGTTTAGCTCCGATCGCAATGCGGCGTCGTTCTTTGCTTCCCAACTCATGAGCAGACTTTCTCAGCATCCGGAATCGTGACAGTCGAAGTTGTCAGGGCGGCGTGGTGAGCAGGGCCGGGGTGCGGCACGTAGGGGACCCGCTTCCACCACAATCGCAACGCTTGCCAATAGATGGCCAGAAACACCCGCAAGGTCATCCACGGATAGCGGAACATGACCCACGCCATGGTCCCGCGCGTGAGCGGCGTTTGACGCAGCTCGAGACTCGCATCGAACGGCTTGCCGTCGGCCGACACATTCTCGATCCGCACCGTCAAGCGT
>JAEUIL010000481.1 GCA_016794255.1 Planctomycetaceae bacterium
GAAAGCGGGAGGACCGATGGATCTTGAGCGAGATCAGCCAAGAACCGATGTCGAGCGTAACCCAATCGCCAGCGAGTCCGACCCGCACTGGATTACCGGTGGCGAGCTCTTTGCAACCGAGTATCGTCTTAGCTGGTACAAGCAGACTTTCGGTCCACGGGAAGGTAAACCCTGACTGGAGCAGGATGTGGTGACCGTCCGTCGCCGCGATATCGCCGCGGCCGCACAGTTGCAAGCAGTTTAGCGCGAAGCGTGTTGGTTCACGACTCGTGGTTGCAACGGCGTCGCGTAGCGCCGACCACAAGTCGGCCGAGTTCTCGGCATAAGACACCGGCTGTTCGGGCCAAGTGGGTTGATTGAGACTCGGGTCGTAAGTACGTTCGAGCAGTTGCGACACGCCGCGCTCGGTGAAGCTGAGTTTCACGCGGCCCGGTTCCATCGGCTCTAACGCGACCGGTTCTTGTGTCCGCCCTTCGATCGTGGCCAGCACTTCGACCGGCAATATGAAGTTCCTCGTGGGTAACTCCCCATGCTGTCGATACTCAATGCCCATGTCGGGACCGGCGACACGTAGCCGCAGGTCATGGCTATCCGAGGCGATATGCACGAACGCATCCGCTTGTGAATCGACTTTTCCGAGTCCCGCTTTGCGTAAGACGGTCCGCAGCAACCGGGCTAACGAACGAGTGATCGTAATCAAGGTAAACTTCCTCGTTGAAGGGTGTGATGAAAACGGACCGTCGGCCTTTAAGGGAAAACCGACGGTCCGCGGGAATAGCTTCAATTCAACTACGCTGCGATTTCTTTACGTCGCCGCCGAAATGGACGCGGTGCATCGGCGTGGGGCGGCTCGTCCCAATCGATTGCGAGCGGCTCGCGCTCGGGCATCACGAGCAGACTGAAACCACGGCGACGGATTGTTCGTGGGGACTCGCCGGTGGTCTCGGCAACTTCATGTTCAAACTCAGCTTGGGTCATGGCATAACTCCTTGAAAACAACCAAGAAATGCCGACCGACGCTGTCGCCCCGGTCGCCCGGTGCGCGCAGCAACATCCGGTCGACGAAAACGATATGAAGAATCTGAACCGACTCAGATGGCCGAGTTCAGGCGATGAGCCGACAGCCACGCGGCTTCGGCGGTGAGTGCGTCGGAGCGACGCGCGAATGGTCCGAGCAGTGGTCCATTGCTGGGTGAGAGATCGGCGAACCACCGACCGTCTGCATCAGGCTCGACATGACTGGCTCGGTGGATGGTCATACTGCCGAGTGCAGCTAGCTCGATCGCCTCATCGTACAGATAACGAGCCTGGCCAGTCGGCGAGATCAGAATGTCCATCACGCCACCTGCGACTGACGAGGGCGCATGATGTTCCGACGCGGTCGATCGATGAGCAGGCCGTCGAGCACCGATTGCACGGCCGAGAGTTGCGTGGCGACGTCCTGCCGCAGAGCATTGCTGTCACGCAACTGTTGCGGTTCGACGCCCCGAATCACCCGCTGAGCTTGGCTGACCAGTTCGTCGAGCTGCTGGTTGTTGCCCACGTTCAGCTGCCGAAAACGCGCAAAGAATTCACTCAAGTTCTCGACGGCCGAGTCGCGGAAAACCTTCGGCTTGCCATCGTCACTGCCGCTGAGGCGTTCGGTGAGATGGCTGACCAGCTTGCCGAACTCACCGACGAACGCTTCCTCGGTCAGCCGGACCGCCTCTTCAAAGCGGGCCGCGACACGAGCCTGTTCTTGGCGAAACAACTCGGGGCTGAGCTCGCGAAGATAGTTTGGGGGCTCGACGCTCGGGTAATCGTGCTCGATGCGAAACAGGCCGATCAACGACTCGGGATAGTCGGCTCGATTGAAGAGTCGACCGAGTCGCTCGCGTGCCGCACTCTTCAACTCATCGAAATGTTCATTGAGACTCTCGACCGCTTCGGCCAATTCGGCCTGCATCGTAGTCAGTTGGACATCGAACGTAGCGATGTCGTCTTGGCGAATCAGTCGGATCCCAGGCTCGGGATAGGGGACACTCAGCGAGCGCCAGAACTGTTGGGACTGACCGCGGATGGCGGTGACCGCTTTGTAGGCGGAATGACTGGTGTCGATCAGCTTCTTGGCGGCTGAGAGGTATGCCCCCTCGGCACCAAATGAGTCGGCCGCTTGCTCTTTCTGCTCGGCCGACAGACTGCGACGAACGCCGAACCACGTGAAACTGAGCCGGACGGCCGCCATGGTGGTGCGCAGTCGACGGGCCGCCACAGTGTCGATGCGCGACGGATTGGCACTACTGGTAGACATAGCATCTCCCTGGAAGAGTGGTGGAATGTTGAAGCCGCGAAAATCTGCTTGCCTCACTGATTGAGGCGACTATCATTCAGTCATGCGTTGCGGTTTCTGCCCCATCCGCATCGAATAGGCCGTCCGAGTGTCCTGCCCCACCTCGACGGCCGCTTTTATGCGCTCAGCTCGCGACGCATTCGCGGTAGCCCTTGGCCAGCTTCTTGGCGATCAATTGATCGGCGTGGCGTTGAGCGCTGGCAGCATCTGCCAACGACTTGGTTAAGGTCTGGCCGTTGGTCCCTAGGCGACCGTAACGCACGGTGACCGACGAACCGGCCACGATCACTTCGTAGAACTTGGCGGATGTACCGCCCACAAACTCAAAACGACGCGTCATGTCATTGCTCCAGATGTGAATGGAAATGAACCGCCATGGCCATTAGGTCGCGGCGGCGATGTCGGTACGCACGCGCACGAACGTCGGAAAGCGTGGCACACCGCGCTCGGTCAGTTCCTGATAGCGAAACGTGATCGTCGAACCGATGGCGGGAGGCTGCTCACGCTCACGATCGGTGAAGCCACTCCCAACCGCGAACTGCACGCCATTGGGTAGTTCGACGAGCACGGCTCCCAACCGGCCTTTGTGCCGACCGGCCCCCGGCTGATGGCCGATCACACGGGCTTCGGCATCGTGAAAGCGTTTGACCTTGAGCAGGGTCGACGACCGGCCGGCGATGTACCGCGAGCCCGGTTCACGCAGCATCAGCCCTTCGCCCCCTTGGGCGATGACGGTATCAAGTTGCCGAAGCAAGTGCCGTTTGTGACGACAGGGCTCATGCGGTAACAAGCTGGCGTAGGCGGGCTTCGCTTGGGCCAGCACTTCACCGACCTGTTTGAGCCGTTGTTCAAACGGTGCGTCGAGCGCCGGGGCATCAAAGATCAGAAAGCGAAGCTCACGCCACAACTCAGTCGCGTCGTGACGCCGCACGATGCTGACCGTGCGTTGAAACGCTCCCCGTTTCAACCACAGTTCGCCGTCGAGCGGCATGGCAGGAAGACCGACTGTGAACCACGCCGGCGCGTGATAGAGGTGGCCTTGCCGGGATAAAAACCGCGTGCCGTCCCAAAGTCCGCGCACGCCGTCGAGCTTCTCGCTCATCAACCAGCCATCGACAGCTTGTTCACCATCCCAGGCTTCAGCCAATAGCAACGCGGGATCTTTGGTTGTGGTCGCGTCGCTTGCCGGAAGCGTAGGACCGAGCCGCTGTTGCTCGGCTTGCTGGCCCCGATACCGACGCAAGTGCTTGCAGCTGCGGCGCTCGATCGGCAATGATTGATTGCGCCACGCCGGACAACTGCAGGAATAGACACCGCCGACGTTCTTGAGGATGTACGGCGAACGGGCCGAACCTTGAATCTCAGCCGAATCGCCGTCCAATAGATCGGGCATGTAGAGTACCTCCGCAAAAAACACAAGCGGCAGCCGGTCATAACCAACTACCGCTCGTGACGTGATGTTTAGTAAAAGACGGACGATCAGTTGGCCGTCGGGTCGCGACTGACACGCCGTCGCGCGCCGGTCCCCTGACTTTCGCGAAGATAGATTCCCGGTTGATCGGCGCTCAAGCAGCGGCCGCTGGCCCAACTACGCAACTTGTCGACCGATTCGTTGGCGGTGACCGCGATCGGCGCGATGTTCAGTGCCGCGGCTGTGAGGGGGATATCGAGCAATGCCGCTAAACGACAGCAAGCTCGGATCTCCGCACCGGTCCACGACTCGTCCTTGGGGCGGGGCTGACGGGAATCGAGACCGAACAGCGCAAGGTACTGCTCCCAGATTCGTGACCGTTGACTGGCCGTCGGCAGATCGATAAACACCACGCCGTCGAACCGCTCGGCCCGTGCGAATTCTGGCGGCAAGCGACTGATGTCGTTGCAGGTGCCGACAAAGAACACATCGCTGGCATGATCGTTGAGCCATGTCAACAAATGGCCAAATAGCCGCGCCGACACCCCCGAGTCGCCGGCGCTACCCGTCGCCCCAGCCAAGCCCTTTTCCAACTCGTCGACATACAGCACACACGGTGCCATGGCATCGACGATCCGCAGGGCGGTACGAAGATTGCGTTCCGACTCACCTACCAAGCTCCCGAGCAGACTGCCCAGATCGAGTGTCAAGGTGGGTCGACCGGTTTCGTTGCCGAGACTCTTGGCGAACGCCGACTTGCCGCAGCCCGGGGGTGATAACAGCAGCACACCGCGCGGTCGCAACACGGGATTGTGATCCCCTTGCCGGCGCAAGGCTCGCAAACAGAATGCTTTGAGCGAATCGAGACCACCGAGTTGGGCAAACGTCTCGCTCCCATGGTGGAGCGAGAGCAAGCCGCTTTTCTTGAGCATCTGGGCTTTCTGTTCCCACAGCACATCAGCCCGTAGTTGGCCATGACGCACCAACGATAGGCTGAACGCACCTTCGGCTTCGTAGCGAGTGAGTCCCACTGCAGCATCGATGGTTCGCTCCAACTCAGCACCCGTGGGCAACTCATTCGCTTCGGTGGCAACACCACGGGCGATCTCAATCAGTTGGTCCCGGCCGGGTAGCTCGTGCTCGATTACGACGAACTGTTTGTCGAGTTCCGCCGGGATCTGCACGATGGGTGACAAGATCACGATGAACGTGCGATGCTGTTTGCCAGCCATAATTTGGCGAGTGATTGCTTGCACGATCTCAGCCGATTGCAGAAAGCGGTGGAAGTTCTGCAACACCAACAAGGCAGCGCTGTTCTCCGTGGCCAGTGTTGACAGTGAACGGATCGCGGCCAATGGGTCTTGACCGATCGCCGGCTCTCCCGTCAATCCTGTCGAGGTGACACCTTGTTCGATGTCCCAGGTCACCAGTCGCCAGTTCTCGGCGTGGCACAGCCGAGCGATCTCGGTTAACGCATCTTGATGTTCGTGGGATTCGATCCAGATGCCCGTGAAGCAGGCGCGGATCAGTTCAGCTAAACGCAGATTGAGCGTCATTTTGAAGTCCCTTATAGAAAAGAAGAGCCCTGACCACTTAAGGCACAGCCGCGGTCATGGGCACGACTGTCTACTTGGCCCGTCGGTGATGTCGTCCGCTTTCAGTTGAGGCAGGCAGCGCTTGAACAGAACTGACGGTGAACGGTGCCAAGGGAGGTATCGTCTCCGGCAGCAACTCGCGCAGCTGTCGTCCTGCCTGCCGCACCACGCTGAACAGTGTGGCGCGACGAATCGTCGAGCCGGGTGTGGTCGCTTGTGCCAACTTGCCCAACACCTGCTCGACATCAGCCGCAATGATCACGGGCTGTCGATCGAGATTCGTGACGATCGATTTGCGACCGAGCCCGGGATACGAATAAACAAGTTCCGGCGAACACGAGTAGTCCCCTTCGCTGTACCGGCGAAACGGCAGACTCTCTTGCATCAAGAAGGTCTCGATGTCATCAAACTCGCCCCAGCGTGCCTGTTCGTCACAGAGCCGCAGCACCATAACACCGTCGACTTCGACACATGCTTCTTGCAGTTCCGCTACCGAGTGCGGCAAGAACATCCCTTCGTCCCAGCTTACCTCGACATGAGCTTGACGACTCAGTTCACACAAGCGTTCC
>JAEUIL010000500.1 GCA_016794255.1 Planctomycetaceae bacterium
CTGCCGACCGCTGCCGCCATAGTGCGTCAAGGCTTCGCCGACCAACTCGACGAGCGTGCCGAATTCAATCCGCCGTTCGCTGCCGGTGCCCCGATGACGTTCAAACAGTTCACGGGCGACGCGGGGCGGAACGACATACCGTATCAACGTCCACATCGCCTCAGCCAACGGCAACCGGGTCAAAACTTGTCGATCGCAGGCTTCCACGATCGATGCTCCGGCATGAGCTTCGCCCTAACCATATGCTACGAAGTGCCTTGCAAATCCGCTAGCTTGTTCACTGCAGTGGACTAACGACTCCCGCTCGTTGTTGTGTCGTCGGTGCTGAACTCACATATTCGTCAAGCTATCACTGCCGGGCCCGAGCAACTGATCGAGCGTGCGATTCAACACGTCGTCATGTTCGTGCGACTCGGCGTAGACCCGGCAGATGCGGTATGCCATCGGAATTTGCCGGAACAACTCATGGTCCGAGAGCGGCTGAATCCGCCCGCGAGCGTCGTCGTAAAGAAAGTTCAGGCCGGCCGTGGGACCGCGCGAACCAGGCCGATGCACGTGCCGGGCGAGATCGAATCGCAACGGCAGCGACCGCAACTCGCTCGGCAATTGATCGCGAAACGCCGTGGCAAAGTAATCCTCGCGGCTGAACACCGTGCCGGTCTCGCTCGCGCCGGAGTTGAAGAACAACGTCCGTTCGGCAGCCATCTTCCACACCATGTCGCGCCGCAGCAGGCGATCCCAACGAGCGCCCAACTCGCGCTGCTCACCTTGCGTGCTAGCACTCCACCGCGACACGTCGACCAACAACGACCATTCCGTGAAACGCTGATAAGCGTCGAGATGCTCGCGTGGATCGCCAGGAAAGATGAAGTGCTTGCTGTCGGCAAACAACTCGGCGAGCGTCAGATCGATCGAGCGCACCGTGCGATGAAAATACAGCGACCGAAACAACTCGGCCCGCACGCCAATAAAGCGCACCAGGGCCGACAGGCCGCGTTGGTGAACCGTCAGCCCTTGCTCGGAAAAGAAGCTGTAGTGCAAGAGCCGGGCAAGATCGAACGCACGGCCGTTGAAGCCCGACATGAAGGCGTCGCGCAGGACGAAGTCCATGTTGTCGATCGTGTACAGGCCGCTGAACAAACTGCGGAGCATTTGCAACCAGCGCGGAGCGTCGCTCGTGGTCGTGGGCCGAGTAATGAGCAGCGCGATCTGAGCCGGATCGAGTTGCTCGCCGGGCTCGAGGACCGAGAACGGATTGCGCCGCACACCGCGAATCAAGTCGCCGAGCTCATCGATGATGATCTGCGCCCCAAGCGTCTCATGCGTCAGGCCGAAGTGGCGAAGATAATGGTCGTCAAAAAAGTGCCCAAATGGCCCGTGACCGACGTCATGCAACAGGCCCGCGAGCCGGACCAGAGACTCGACATATCCGCGGCTGGGCACCTCCGGACAAACCTGGGCCAAGCTGGCATAAAGTCGATCGATCGCCAAGCTGCCCAAGTGCATCGCCCCCAACACATGTTGGAAACGCGTATGTTCGGCCGAGGGAAACACCCACCAAGCGGTTTGCAACTGGTGGATTTGGCGCAGCCTTTGCACCCAGGGGTGGTCGATTATGGTCTGCTCGGCGATTTCGCTACCCGCGACACCGCCGGCAGCGATGAACGGCAGATAACCATGGACCGCGTCATGGCAGATGGCTTCGTGTTGAAACTCGCCTAGCGTGAACATAGGTGAATGACTAGACTTGCGCCGCTTTTTGCGGCCAAGGCAGCTTGGTTACTTGTAAGTTCAATTCTGACAGTCGTTTACGTTATTCGCATCGCCCTTCCAACGGCATTGTTTTTAGACCGGTCCCCGTTTCACTGGGTGACTAGGTTTCTACAATGGCCGCGGATCGTGCCCGCCAGAAAACATTGCGGGGTTTTGCCAATGCCCCTGACTTGCGTAGTTTGGCACAAACCTGGACACCGGTCTGGAGACACATCGCCGTGAACCGTTTTATTCTCTCGCTCGTGGGTTGGGGACTGCTCAGCCTCGCCGCATCGCCATTGTGGGCCGCGCGACCGGCTGACACGTTGTTGCCCGCCTCGACGCAAGCTTTTGTGTCGGTGGCCAACTATGCCGAACTCGAAGCCGCCTTTAACCGGACTTCGTTCGGGCGGTTGCTGAACGATCCCATTATGCGGCCGTTCCGCGACGATCTCCAGCGGCAATGGAACGAAAAGGGTTCCCAGCTCAAAGACGCGATCGGCGTCTCGTTGCAGGATCTTGAAACGCTCGCCACCGGCGAAATTGGCGTGGCGCTCGTCAAGAACGGCCAGGGCTTGGCTCGCACGGCGGCGATTGTCGACGTGACTCAGAACCTGCCCGGCGCTCAAGAATTGCTCGCGAAAGTCGATGCCCACTTGGTGCAAAAGCGCGGCGCGATGCGGCGCGATTTGAATCATCAAGGCATCGCACTGCGAGTGTACGACGTCCCCGCCGCGGGCCCCGGCAAGCAGCCGACCCAGGGTGTGTACTTCTTCATCGAAGGTCAGCTGGGCATTACCAACGATCTGACGGTCGCCCAAGATGTGATCAATGTCGCCACCGGGCAACAGCCCGACACGCTCGCCAAGGTCGTCGGCTATCAAGCCTGTATGGAACGGAGTGCGAAGGCGTTGCAATTGCCGCCGCAACTTGCGTTTTGGGCCGACCCGATGGGGACGGCCACGACCATAGAAGCGTCGAACGCCAAGCGCTCGAAGAAAGGTCAGAACCTGCTCAAGATTCTGCGCAACGAAGGTTTCGATGCGGTCCAGGGTCTCGGCGGTCACATCAATTTTCATGTCGCCGATCAAGTCGCGAACTACGGCGTGCTGTATCGCATCGCCGTCCACGCCCCGGGTCCGTACAAACGTGCGATGCGGATGCTCGTGTTGCCCAACGGTGGTGACATGACCCCGCCGGCGTTTGTCTCGCGCCAAATCGGTGGTTACACCGCGTTCAATCTCGACGCGATTAACGCCTTCGACAACTTTGGCACGCTGTTCGACGCGATGTTTGGTGAAGGCGAGAGCATCTGGGGCGACGTGCTCGACAGTTTGAAGAACGATCCGAACGGTCCGCGCGTCGATCTGCGAAACGACATCATCGCCCATTTGCAAAACCACGGCGTCGTGTTGACCGACAACACGCAGCCCGTCGGTCCGCATAGCCAGCGGCGGATGTTTGCCGTTCAGGCCAAGGATCCCACGGCCTTGGCAGCCGCGGTCGATCGCTTGATGCGGAACGACAAAAGCGTGAAGACGCACGAGGTGCAAGGCATGCGGGTCTACGAGATTGTCCCCGAGGCGCCGGATGATCTGCCGGACGTGAACGTCAACAATCTGAGCAGCAAGAAGCCGAAGGCCGAGCCACCGCCGCATGGCGGTGTGGCCGTGGCGCATGGCTGGCTTATTGTTTCGTCGCACTGGGATTTTGTCCGCCAAGTGATCGAGCGACCGAACGCGGCCACACCGCTGGCCACGCACAGCGATTATCTCGCGGTCACCAAGGCACTCAAGCAATTGCTGCCGAGTGTGCCGACTTCGATCGAAGGCTTTACCGACGACAACGAAGTGTATCTCACTACGTACGAGATGTTCCGTCAGGGACGTTTGTCGGAATCGAGCGTGCCGCTAGCCAAGGCGCTCAACGGGTTGCTCAACGATCCCGAGCAAGGCAAGACGTGGAAGCAACTCGACGGCACGAAGTTGCCCGAGTTCGGCGCGATCCGCAAGTATCTCGGTATCGGCGGCGGCAATCTGACCAGCGAGCCGACCGGTTGGTTCCACCTTGGATTCTCGATCGATCCCGACGCGCCTCAAGCCGAGGCGGCGAACAAGAACGCGGCGCTACCTCAGCGCTAACGCACGATCGACTGTAACTTCACGAGACCACGTCGAGCCCTGCTCGGCGTGGTTTTTTGTTGCGCGTTACTCTTCGACTTCGTAGCGAATCGCGCGGCGACGGCGCGAATAGAGCGTGCGCTCGGCGGGTAACGCGGAGACTGTGCCGACCGGCGGACGCTCGGGCAGCACCCAGCGTCCTACGAACAACCGGAAGAACGCGAGGATCACGAGCGCCCCGACCGTCGACACCACAAAACCCAACGGGCTGATCGGGGTCACGCGATGCGTCGGAATCGCCAGCGCCAACGCTCCGCCGCCGATCACCGCACCGACGATGCCCATCATCAGCGTGGCCAGCGGTCCGCCCGGATCGCGACCCGGCATGATCGCTTTGGCGACGAGGCCGACCAGCGTGCCAAAGCCGATCCAGATGAGCCCCTGTTGGGTCCAATACTCGAACTGTTGCAGTAGTTCGGGACTGTTCATCGCGCGGGCCCAACCTGTGTGAGAGAGCCGACCGCAGCCAAAGCGGCAGTCAAGAAAGGTGTCATCAGGTTGTGTCGACACCGTCGCCCTGCGAGCTAAAGCCTGCCAGCAGTGCATCGCCCGTCCGAACCGAGAGCCGGTTCAGCTAGCAGGGCGAAGCGAACACGGATGAACACAGATGAAAGGGATGGGGCAGGGATGATTCAAGCAAGGACCAGGGGAACCAATGCTCTGATTCTTAACGTAACTCTTCATCCCTGTCTCATCTGCGTTCATCCGTGTTCTCTTCACCCGCCATCTACCACGATCATTTCCCCAGCACGCCATGCAGCTTGAGCCAGTCGGCGAGTCGCGCCGACCAGGTCGACAGCACCGGATCATCCTTGGCAAAGCCTACGCCGTGGCGCCCCTTTTCATACACGTGCAACTCGGC
>JAEUIL010000511.1 GCA_016794255.1 Planctomycetaceae bacterium
GCTGATTGTGCATGCTCGCGCCGATGGTTTCGATCAAGGCTTGCTGTCGGCCTTGGCCGTGGTGTTGATCGCGTGTCCCTGCGCGCTTGGCATCGCCACGCCGATGGCGGTTTGGGCGGCTCTCGGCACCGCCGCGCGGCATCAGGTCTTATTCGCCAATGCTGACGCGCTCGAGCGCTTAGCCAAAGTCCGGGCCTTTGCACTCGACAAAACCGGCACGCTCACCACTGGCCAGTGTCAGGTGAGCAGCGTCACGGTCGATGCCGCTGAGCAAAGCGAAGAAGTATTGGCGATCGCGGCAACGGTGGCGAGCGCGTCGCGCCACGGACTGTCGCAGGCGATCGCGAGCTACGCGGTCGACGAGGGTTGCACGACTATCCCCACGATCGACGTGCAAACTCACGCCGGTCGTGGTTTGTCTGCCACCTGCGCTGAGATTGCAGGTCCGGTGTGGCTCGGTTCGCTCCGTATGATGCACGAGCAACGGTTGAAACTGTCCCCAGCTTTGCAAGCCACTGTCGAACGGCACTTAGCTCAAGGCGAGCCACTCGTAGCCCTCGGTTTTGCTGGCCAAGTGCGTGGTCTGTTCGCCTTTCGCGAAACGATTCGTCCCTCGGCCTCCGCCGCGTTGCAGCGACTCCAGCAAGATGGTCTCGCGATTCGCGTTTTGACCGGCGATCACACCGGCAGTGCCCGCGCGCTCGGTGAGCGGTTGCATGTCAACGTATTGGCTGAACTCTTGCCCGACGACAAAGTGCAAGCCGTGCGTACACTGCGCGATCAATTCGGTTCAACCGCCATGGTCGGCGACGGAATCAACGACGCCCCGGCACTCGCCGCCGCGGACGTGGGCATTGCGATGGGCGGCGGCGCTGATGTCTCGCGCGAGACGGCCGATGTGTGCCTGCTCGGGGACGATCTCGCGCGGCTGCCTTGGTCGCTCGATCTGGCTCGACGAGCCGTAACCGTCATTCGCCAGAATCTGTTTTGGGCGTTTGCCTACAATATCTTCGGCATCGTGCTCGCCGCGACCGGTCAGCTCAACCCGATCTTCGCCGCTTTTGCGATGGTCGTGAGCAGCTTGCTCGTCGTGGGCAACTCGTTGCGGCTGACTATTGATACTGCCGACAACACAAGTCTCAACGCGAGCGAAGCTCGCGGCTTGGGACAACACGTCGCACTCACAACTCCGCAATCCGTGATTTCGCCATGATCGAACTGCCGTTGATCTTCCTCGGTGGCCTGCTCGGCTCGTCGCACTGCATTGGTATGTGCGGCGGGTTCGCCATCGCGCTCGGAGCTAACACGCCCAGTCCGATCGCGAATCTGTATCGACAGTTGATCTTCAGCGTGGGGCGCATCTTTACCTATGTCGCTGCCGGTGCCATCGGCGGCTTCGCGGGTTGGCGATTGGCGAAAGGTGTACCGCCGACCGTGAACGTGCAGGCGATTCTGGCACTCGTCGCGGGCGGACTGCTGGTGTGGCAAGGCGTCGATTCGATCGGCATTTTTCGACGTCGCAAGCTTACCGCCGGGCAGATGCCGTGTCTGGCCGCGAGTTTTTTCGCCCCATTGCTCAAAGGACACGGGCTCGGCAGTTCGTTCCTGGCAGGCATGTTTACCGGCATGCTCCCCTGTGGACTCGTGTATGCGAATCTCGCCCTGGCCGCGAGCACCGGTGATCTGTTTCACGGCGCAGCGACGATGGCCTGTTTCGGGCTGGGCACGGTGCCGTTGCTCGTCGCTTTCGGTGCGGGCACCAGTCTGCTCAGTCTCGCCACGCGGCAACGTGTGTATCGTCTCGCAGCGTGGTGCGTGGTGATCGTGGGGCTGATCTCGATCGCTCGTGGCGTCGGTTTCCTGACGTTGCCCGGCTCGTCGGCTCCACCGCACTGCCCGTTCTGCACAACTTAGTCTTCGGTCGCTCGAACAGGAACCGACCATAACACCGCGATGGCCACGAAACTTAGCACGCCACCGTAGGTAAAGGCGGTCAGCGCTCCCGCGACATCGTAAAGCTTGCCGAAAATCACGCTCGTTGGCAACGCGGTGATGCCAATCACGAAATGGAACCGGCCGAACGCGGCTCCACCGAAGCCGGGGGGAGCAAGTTGGCTGACAAACTTGCGTTGAGCTGGCTCGGTCAGGGCGTAAAACACGGCCATCAGTGCAAAGCCGATGCACACGTGCCACGCCAACGAGGCTAG
>JAEUIL010000513.1 GCA_016794255.1 Planctomycetaceae bacterium
TCACTCTGCGGCGGGCTGTTGGGCGTGCTGCTGGGACATGGCATGATCGGCGCCCTGAGCCCCCTGATCGTTTCGCAGACCGGCGTTTCGATCGGAATGCTGCAATTCGACCCTTGGGAGCTGGTGTTGATCCCCGCCTTGGTGGTCCTGGCAAGCCTGACGGGCTATTTGCCGGCGTTGGCCGCCTATCGCACGAATGTGTCGAGGGCCTTGACGGCTACAGGCTAAGGATCGACGATAAAGGGTCGAACGCTTTGCCACGGCGGTGTTTACGTCGTCCGCAGAGCGTGGCGTGACGTATAGTTGCGGGTCGCTCTTCAGGCGACTTCGACCCGAGCAATAATCAATCAGAGAACGTTGATCGGCCGGCGCGATCCAACCACGGTCGAGCAACGTACACAATAAGAAACTGGAGCTTCCGCGTGAAAACCGCCCGACCTTGGATTGTGATCGTCGCCCTGGTGGCGATTGTCGGTGGCATGGTGATGCCGCTGGCCGCATGTCCGTTCTGCAGCGCCGTGCAACAGACACTCAGCGAAGAGATCAAAGGGGCCGATGCCGCGCTGATCATCAAGCTGGCCAAGGCACCCGTTCGGCCCGAGACCAAAGAGGGTAAAGCCGAAGTCAACCCGCAGCCCACCAAAGCGACGTTTGAAGTCGTCAAGGCACTCAAGGGAAGCGAGTTGCTGGGGGGCAAGCAGACGGTCGAGATATTGTACTTTGGCAATCATCCGGCCGGCACGATCTTTTTCTGCACCGGTGTTGATCCCAAGGACATCGCGTGGTCGACGCCGACGGCGCTCTCGCCGCGAGCTGCCGAGTACATCGGCAAGATCATCACGCTTCCCGAGACCGGAGCCACGCGGCTCGAGTTTTTCCAAAACTACTTTGAAGACGAAGATCCGCTCTTGGCGGGTGATGCGTACGACGAATTCGCCAAAGCACCCTACGCCGATGTGCAGGCGCTGAAAGAAAAGATGCACCGTAGCAAGCTGCTCGGCTGGATCAACGATGCGAAAACGTCGACTTCGCGCCGCCGGTTGTATCTCACCATGCTCGGTGTTTGCGGGCAGGCCGAGGATATCGTCGAGCTCGAAAAGATGGTGCAGAACACCGATCGCCAGTTGCGCACTTCGCTCGATGCACTCGTGGCTTGCTACCTGAATCTGAAGGGGCCCGCGGGGCTGCCGCTGGTCGAGGATTTGTTCCTCAAGAATGCCAAGGCTGAATACGTCGACACGTACGCCACGATCATGGCCCTGCGGTTTCATGGTCAAGAATCGAACGTGATTCCGAAGGATCGCTTGCTCGCGGCGTTGCGGCACATGCTCGATCGCCCTCAATTGGCGGACCTCGTAATTCCGGATTTGGCCCGTTGGGAAGATTGGAGCGCCCTGGACAAACTCGTCGAGCTGTTCAAGAACGCCAAGGACGACTCGATTTGGGTCCGCGTGCCGGTCATCAATTACCTGCGTGCCTGTCCGAAGCCCGAAGCCAAGACCGCGATCGAGGACTTGGCTAAGATCGATCCCGACGCGGTCAAGCGTGCCAATCAGTTCTTCCCGTTCGCTGCCAAGCCGCCGGCATCGGCGGTTCGGCCCGAGGATAAGAAGAAGGACAAGACCAAAGAGACCGACGCGAAAGAGTCGGGGTCGAGCAGCGCCAGCGGCAAGTTGTCGGCCTTGCTCAAACCGGCGATCCCCGAAGTTACACCGAGCGACGCGCCGCTGGCGATCCGCGAGCCGAAGCAAGCCGCCGCTTCCATGCCGGCCGAGTCGGTGGTCGATTCACCGCGCGTGAGCCGGGTGTGGATGCTGATCTACGCTGGACTCTCGGCCACGGGTTTGACGGTTATCATGTTCTCGATGCTGTACACCAAGTCGCGTAGTCGCCGCGGGCGTTAAGTCAGGGCCGAGGGAACGAGCGTATGGACACTGCAGCGGACGAGAAAGCGGTCGTCGCCTCGACGAGCCGAGTTCGGTTCGCAGCCGACGATTCGTTTGTCGCGTATCGCCCGTTGAATCGATTGGCAATCGCGAGTTTTGTGCTGGGCTTGGCCTCGTTGGTGGCGTTTTTCGACACCACCCTGGCCATCGTTCCGGCCCTGGGCATGGCGACGGGATTGTTGGGCTGGATGCGGATTCGTAGCGAGCCCGATGCGTATGCCGGCGGGCAATTGGCGCTGTTGGGCATGGCGCTCAGCGTGGTCTGTTGGGCAGGCGGGTGGTCATGGCTGAGTTACGTCTACATGACCGAGGTGCCCGGCGGCGCGCAGCGGATCACCTACGACGAACTTCAGCCCGATCCCGACAGCGGTGACGAGGTTCCCGCGTTTGCCAAAGAGATCGACGGTCAACGTGTGTTCATTAAAGGCTTCATGTATCCCGGCGCTCAGAGCCGCGGCATCAACGAGTTCATTTTGTGCTATAGCAACGACGACTGCTGTTTCGGCGGCAATCCGAAGCTAACACACATGATTCACGTCACGCTCAAACCGCCGCTCGTGGTCAACTTTGCTACGCGCCAGCACAAGATCGCTGGGACCTTTAAGCTGGCCCCGAGCGGGCCGGTCGATGGTTTGAGCGGCGCGATCTACAACATCGAAGCGGATTACGTGAAATGAACGGTTACCGTCTTGGTTCGCTGGTGTTGATCTGCATGCTGCTCGCGAGTGTGTCGGGATGCATCGACAAGCGGAGTGGTTCGACTGCGGCCGACACGGCTTCTGATGACAAGGTAACTGGACAGGAAGTTTCCGTTCCCGCTAGTGATGCGAAGCCTGCGGATAAGACCGTCGAGACGCCGGCCACGCCGGTCGACCCGAGTCTGGTGGCCGCGGTAACTTCGAGCGATTCGCAACCGTCCGCGAAAGCGATCCCCGCAAAAGCCAACGACACGAGCGGAGGGGCTGAGACGAAGAAGAACGCCGAGCCAGCTAAGGCTGCAACCGAAGGGGTGAGCGAGACTCGTGTTCGCACCCCGACTCGCGGCAACAAGAACGACAACTCGGGCATTGCCGAACTGACGTTCGACGACATTAAGTTCGAGATGAAGGAAAAGGAAGAGCCGTTTCGGCGCGAGATGCTGACCCCGGCGATCGAAGCGCTCAACGGCAAGAGCGTGCGTCTCCGCGGATATATTCTGCCCAGCTTTCAGCGTGAACTGACTCAGTTCGTGCTAATGCGCGACAACATGGAGTGTTGTTTCGGTCCCGGGGCGTGGATCTACGATTGCGTGATTGTCGAAATGAAGCCGGGCAAGACGGCCGAATACACGACTCGCCCCGTCGCCGTCGAGGGGACCTTCGAGGTGAGCGAGTTTCTCGACGCCGACGGGAAACATCTGTCGGTGTATCGCATTCAGGGCGAGCACGCCAAGTAGCCTAAGAATTACGAGTGG